>CALFTM010000051.1 GCA_937916355.1 uncultured Bacteroidales bacterium | reverse complement strand
ACAAAGGCGACCTGCTTTTCGTAGGCGTAAATTACGACGAGAAGACGAAGGAGCACAGCTGCAAGATTGAGCGGCTGGAGAATGAGTAGGAGGTATATTCCTCTTGTTACATTTTAAAAATATCAATTCCCGTTGGTCTTTTTCTTTTTTTTATATACCTTTGTTTTCATAATTAAAAAGTTTGTTTGCCTTTTTGCGACACTGGGGCAAATAAGTTTTTGGATTATAGTATTTTAAGGTTTATATTTATATAGTGTTGCAGAAATGGTTTCGGATATGAAACGAGTAATTATACTTTTGTCCGTTTTTCTCATTTTCTCAAGTTCTCTTTTTGCAGGAAGCGTATTGAAGTTGAAAAATGGAAGTGTTATCAAGGGTAGTGTGGTAGAGATGATACCAGACTCTGTGATTAAATTTAAGTCGGGCGATGGCAGCCTTTGGGTCTTCAAATCGAGTGAGGTGCTTTCAGTCTTGGCAGAGGAGACTCCCGTGGCGGCTCCTGTCTTGCAGAAAGAGGAACCTATTGTGCCGAAAGAGTCTGTTTCAACAGAAAATGTAATTGCAGGAACTGATGCGACTTCTTCTCAGGAAGTTCCTTCTGGAACTGATTTGTTGGAACTGCAAGATGGTATCAAATCGAAAGGATTCCGTGTCCGTGTCGAGGGTATTTTCGAGCTTGGTGATTTCTTTACCATAGGTCATGATGCGGTTTTCAGTTACCAATTTAACCGCAATTTTCAGATGGGTCTTGGAGTGGGAATCCGTTATCAGGATGGTGTTATAGGTAATTATTCGCCTATGGTGCCGATTTTTGCAGATTTGAATGTGAATTTTGTCAGAAAGAAAGTTACTCCGTTCTTTGGCATGAAAGCCGGAGTCGCTTGTCTGTTGGGAGATGGCGCATCCTATTATTTCTCACCTTCGGTGGGTGTCCGTATCAATTACCGAGATTCTTCCCGTTCGCTTTTTGTCTCGTTAGGTTGCTCGATGGCGGATGCCGGATACTACTACTATTACGAAGATACATGGTTAGATTACGAAGAGCTTTACCCATCTTATGATTATTGTTCTTATTATGACTCGTTATTGGGCTTTGCATTGTGTCTTAGGGTTGGTCTCCAATTTTAGGCGAGTTCTATAAATTCACCGTTCGGAAAGGGGGTGATGAATTGTAAAAAAAAGAGTTTGATAAAAGCTCTGGTAATTTGTGGAAAAATATTTCAAAATAGATTTGGAGATTTACAGCTTTTCACTTACCTTTGCGTGCGATTTTAGGGATTGTCCTATGGTGTAACGGTAGCACATCAGTTTCTGGCACTGCTTGTCTGGGTTCGAATCCTAGTAGGACAACAAATTTTGAAAATAAGGCTCTGAGATTCAGAGTCTTATTTTTTTTTGCATATATTGTTTACTCCTCTCCTAAAAATCCTACGCCTCATTCCCATCAGCTCATTCTCTTGAATAAATCATAATCCACAATTGCATACTTTTAAATTGTTTTATAACTTTGGTATTTGTTAGGGGGGCTTTTTTAGGTATTCGCCTTGTATTTCCCCTATATTTACAGTTCAACATTTGCTTTCATTACAGATAATACCTATATTTGAAAAAATATTTACGAACTGAAAATTGGATATGATATGAGAATAATACCTTCTTCAGAACTTATCATCAATGCGGATGGCTCTATTTTCCATCTGCATCTGAAACCAGAGCAGTTGGCTGATACTGTCATTTTGGTGGGCGACCCGGCTCGGGTCGATATGGTCGCCTCTTTTTTCGATGAGAAAGAGTGCGAGGTGCAAAGCCGCGAGTTTCACACAATCACGGGCTATAAAAACGGAAAGAGGATCTCTTGCGTATCACATGGTATTGGGACTGATAATATCGACATCGTGCTGACGGAGCTTGATGCCCTGAAAAATGTCGATTTCACCACACGGACAGTCAAACCGCACTTTACGCAACTGACGTTGGTGCGCATCGGAACCTCCGGCGGACTGCAACCTTTTTGTCCGGTAGGTTCTTTTGTGGTTTCAAAACGTTCCATCGGATTAGATGGTTTGCTAAACTATTATCAGTTGCCGGAGGGTGTCATTGATGTCGATTTCCAAAAAGCATTTGCCGAATTTACCGGCTTCGTGCCAGAGAACGCACCCTACGTTGTTTCGGCAGACGAGGAGCTTGTGGAGAAACTTGGAAAAGGGTTGGTGATGGGTGTGACGGTCTCCGCCCATGGCTTCTATGGCCCGCAGGGTCGCTATGTGAGGATACCACTCGCCAAACCCGATTTGAACGAAAAAATCATCCAGTTCGACTTCCATGGAGAAAAAATCACCAATTTTGAAATGGAGAGCTCCGCAGTGGCTGGTTTGGCAAAAATATTAGGACACAAGGCGGTGACGATCTGCAACATCATCGCAGGTAGGGTAGATAAGACCATGAACACCGAATATAAAGGAGCGATGGAAGATCTTGTCCAGTTGGTGTTGAAACGTGTGACGGAATGATTGAAAAGGAGAAAATAGAATTTCTATTTCCGAAATCTTCTAAGATTATCGTGGCGGTGAGTGGCGGAGCAGACTCCGTCGCTCTGCTTGATATTCTCCACACATCGGGCTTCCCGTGTGTCGTGGCACACTGTAACTTCCACCTTCGTGGAGAGGAGTCTTGCAGAGACGAGGCTTTTGTGAGGCAACTTGCGGAGCAGTACCGGTTGCCTTTCCGCAAAATAGACTTCCAGACCGAGCAGTATGCCGCAGAGCAGACGATCTCCATCGAGATGGCAGCCAGAGATTTGAGGTATGCTTGGTTTCATACCCTCCTGCAAGAAGAAAATGCAGATGCCGTGGCGGTCGCCCATCATTCCGACGATGTGGTCGAGACCCTCCTGATCAACATGGTGCGAGGCACAGGTGTCAGAGGTCTGACCGGTATGAAGGAGCTGAACGGGAAGATTTGGCGGCCACTTTTAGCCTACACACGAGAAGAGGTGTTGGCATATATTTCACAACGAAACCTGAAATATGTGGTAGACTCCACCAATAACGAGTCTTTGTACACGAGGAATAAGTTCCGCAACGAAATCATTCCGCAAATAGAACGTTCTTTCCCCACTTTCAAAAGTTCAATCTTACGTCTTGCCTCCAATCTGAAATCCACAGAAGCCTATTTGAACCACCATTTAGAAGAGGACAAGAAGGCGTTGTTGCAAAAAGTGGGAGAAGCGTGCTATCAGGTGGATTTAAGCAAACTTCTCGCATGGGGAGAGTCCCTTCCGTATCTTTTACACGAACTGTTTTCCCCTTTCGGTTTCAATCCAGCAACCCTCGAAGACCTATTCCGCACCCTGTCGGAAAACAAATCGGGGCGGATTTTCTACTCCAAAGACCGTAGATACACACTGGTCAAAAATACGGAGTCGGTAGAACTTTTTCCAACGGCCGCCGCAGCAGAAGAGGAGTTTCAGATACAATCAATAGAAGAACTTCCCAATCTCCCGATTCTCCTCACAGCTGAAAAAAAAGATAGGGTAGCAGTGCAGTTTCAAAGAGATGCGCAAATCTGTTACATCGACGAGGCAAAGTTGAAATTCCCGTTGACGATGAGGCATTGGCGAGAAGGCGACCGCTTTTCGCCATTAGGAATGGCAGGCAAGATGAAAAAAGTGAGCGATTTTTTCATTGACAAAAAAATCAGAGAACATGAAAAACGGCAAATTTGGATACTCACATCAGGAGCAGGAGATTCCGAGGCAGTTGTTTGGATTGTCGGTTACCGCTCCGACGAAAGGTTTAAAGTAGATGAAAAAACAGAAAAAGTACTTGTTTTGACTCGTCGACCATAAAAAAGAGAGAAAAAAACAGCAAAAAAAAGGTCGCAATATGCTAATTGTTAAATTTAATGGTCGTGATTGCCGTTTTAGCAAAAAAAATTATTATCTTTGCGCCTACAAAAATATTAATATAAAGTTGTCAGATGAATATCGAAAGAAAGAACA
Organism: uncultured Bacteroidales bacterium; assembly: GCA_937916355.1. Taxonomy (GTDB): domain Bacteria; phylum Bacteroidota; class Bacteroidia; order Bacteroidales; family Paludibacteraceae; genus UBA1181. The sequence goes on along the minus strand of CALFTM010000051.1, from coordinate 15,015 downwards.
TTGACGCGGTCAATGCAACCCTAAAATTACAGATTGGTAAAGAAGATTACCAAGAAGCAGTGAAGAAAATATTGCGTAAATACAAGAAAACTGCGAATGTAAAAGGATTTCGTACTGGTGATGCACCAGATGGATTGATTAAGAAAATGTATGGAAAAGCCGCAATGGCAGATGTCATCGACAGATTGATTTCTGAAGAGATGACAAAGTACATTCAAGATAACAAGATTAAGCTTTTAGGTGAGCCGTTGCCTAATCGTGAAGAGCAGGACTTGATTGATTTCGATACTCAAGAAGAGTTTGTTTTCAATTTTGACATCGCTCTTGAGCCAGAATTTGACGTGGTGTTGAATTCAAATTTCAAAGCTCCATATCATGAAATCACTCTTTCTGATGAGATGATTGACAATACTGTCAAATCGTATGCTGGTCGTTTCGGTTCTCATGTAGAGGCTGACGCAATCGAGGAGGGTGACGTAGTAAAAGGAGAGCTTGTTGAAATGCGCACCAAGACCAAGCCAAAAGAGGATGGTATCGTTGTGGAAGAGGCAGTTCTTTGTCCTAAATACATGAAAGACGATGAGCAAAAAGCATTGTTCAACGGTGTGAAAGTTGGCGGTCACTTGACATTCAATCCAAGAAAGGCTTACGACGGAAACGATGCAGAGATAGCGTCTCTTTTGAGAAAGACAAAAGAAGAGGTCGCAGAAGTAACTTCAGATTTCAAATTCACAATCAAGGAAATCACTCGTTACAAAGAGGCAGAAATCAACCAAGAGCTTTTCGACAAAGCGTTGGGTGAGGGCGTTGTGAAGAGCGAGAAGGAGTTCAGAGAGAGAATTGCTGAAGATTTGAAGAAAACATTCGAGCAGGATTCAGACTACAAGCTTTTGTTGGATGCGAAGAAGATCATGTTGAAGAACATTGAGAATGTCGCTTTCCCTGACGATTTCTTGAAGCGTTGGGTTATGTCTACCAACAAGGATATGAAGCAAGAGACTTTGGACGAGCAATATCCAGCGATGTTGGAGGATTTGAAGTGGCACATCATCAAGAGGAAGATTGCTGAATCAGCAGGTTTGAAGATCGAGAACGGAGATTTGGAGGCTTACGCAAAGAAGATCGCTCAAGCTCAGTTCGCTCAATATGGTATGGCATCTGTTCCAGATGATGTTTTGGAGAATTATACAAAAGAGATGATGCAGAAGAGAGAATATCTCGATCGTATGATTGACCAAGTGATGGATGAGAAGGTGATGAATAAGTTGAAAGAGACTATCTCTTTGGACAAGAAGTCTGTCACAATGGAGGAGTTCAACAAGTTATTCTCTGAAGGACAATAAATAAGGATAGATATTTTTTAAAGTCCCGTCTCATTGCGAGGCGGGGCTTTCTTTTTTATTTGTAAAATTTTTCATAAAAAATATTCAGGAATTTGGTTAGAATTAAACTTTGTACTAATTTTATTCTCGATTAGTAAATTGATAGTAGTAATTAAAATATGAAGAACGATTTTAGAAAATTTGCAGTGGGCCATTTAGGCATGAACGGGCTTGCTTTTGATCAGTACACATCTGCTGTATCTGCAAGTTACATTTCACCCAGCATTTTGGAGGAGAGACAGTTAAATGTAACCCAGATGGATGTTTTTTCCCGTTTGATGATGGATCGCATCATCTTTTTGGGGACACAAATTGATGATTATACAGCGAATGTGATTCAGGCTCAATTGCTCTATTTGGATTCTTCCGATCCCGGAAAGGACATTTCCATCTATCTGAACTCTCCCGGAGGATCTGTCTATGCAGGTTTAGGTATTTACGATACAATGCAATATATTAGTTCTGATGTTGCGACCATCTGTACGGGTATGGCTGCTTCTATGGCAGCAGTGCTATTAGTGGCAGGAACGAAGGGCAAACGCTCGGCGTTGAAGCATGCGCGTGTGATGATTCACCAACCGATGGGCGGTGCGCAAGGTCAGGCTTCCGACATCGAAATTACAGCTCGTGAGATTCAGAAATTGAAAAAAGAGTTGTACACCATCATCGCAGACCATTCCGGCAACCCATTTGAGCGAATCGAAAAAGATTCGGACAGAGATTACTGGATGATTGCCGAAGAGGCGAAAGAGTATGGTATGATTGATGAAGTTTTGTTCCGACCAAAAGAGAACAAATAGTATTGAGGAGATATAAGGTATATGGCTAAAACAACTGATAAATGTAGTTTTTGCGGTCGTCCCAGTCAGAATGTCGGTTTGCTCATTTCTGGTATGGGCGGGGCTTGTATCTGTGATGAGTGTATCAAGCAGGCTGGCGATATAATCTCTTTCAATAAGGGGCGTGAGGCGGATGACTCACAAGTCTCGCTGTCGGAAGTTCCGAAGCCGAAGGAGATCAAGGAGTTTTTGGATCAGTATGTGATTGGACAGGACAATGCTAAGAAGACACTTTCGGTGGCAGTCTACAACCACTACAAAAGATTGCTCCAGTCGGTTGAGGATGATGATGTGGAGATTGAAAAGTCTAACATCATCATGGTCGGAGCTACAGGAACTGGTAAGACCCTTTTGGCGAAGACCGTTGCAAAGTTGCTGAAAGTTCCGTTTGCCATTGTCGATGCGACGGTGCTGACGGAGGCAGGATATGTAGGAGAAGATATTGAGAGCATTCTGACGAGACTACTTCAAGCGGCCGACTATAATGTCAAACTTGCAGAGAGAGGAATTGTTTTCATTGATGAGATTGATAAAATCGCTCGAAAAGGAGACAATCCGTCCATCACAAGGGATGTGAGTGGAGAGGGTGTCCAGCAAGGATTGCTGAAATTGTTGGAAGGTTCGATTGTGAACGTTCCGCCACAAGGAGGACGTAAACATCCCGACCAGAAGATGATTGCGGTAGATACTAAAAATATCCTTTTCGTATGTGGAGGAGCATTCGATGGTATCGAGCAGCGCATCGCCCACCGCCTCAATACGAAGGTGGTCGGATATGCCGCCTCAAAAAAGCAGTCGACATTGGATATGAACAATATCATCCAATATGTAACGCCCAAGGATTTGAAATCATTCGGTCTGATACCCGAAATCATTGGCCGTCTTCCTCTTTTGTGCCATTTGGAGCAATTGGACGGAAAAGCGTTGCGCCGCATTTTGACAGAGCCTAAGAACTCCATCATCAGACAATATGTCAAGATATTCAAGATGGACGATGTGGAGTTGGTTTTCGAAGATGAGGTTTTGGATTATATCGTTGAGACGGCAGTCGATTTCAAACTGGGAGCCCGAGGACTCCGTTCGATAGTGGAGACCATCATGCTGGATGTCATGTTCGATGTTCCGTCTTCAAATGAGAAAAAGAAGGTGATCACGTTGGACTACGCCAAGGAGCGTATGAAAAACACCAATTGGGAGAGTCTGCGTGATGCTTAAAGTTGGGAGAAAAAAAATGTGAATTTGAGATTAATTTTTCTCATAAAATATTTTTTTTCATCATTATTCCCTATATTTGTGAATGTGCTTATTTGCAAGTAAGGTAAAAATGAAAGTTCTCAAATCGTATTGAAAGTTTTTTTTAATAATTAGTGTTATGGAGAAAGCGGATAAACTTACGGAACTATTAAAGTTACACTTCGGTTTTGATTCGTTCAAAGGGAATCAGGAGGCGATTGTGAGGAGTGTGCTTGATGGCAAGGACACGTTTGTCTTAATGCCAACAGGAAGTGGTAAATCTTTGTGTTATCAGCTCCCATCTTTATTGATGGAGGGTACTGCCATTGTCATTTCTCCGCTCATAGCACTGATGAAGAATCAGGTCGATGCGATGAGGAATTTCAGTGAGGTGGATGGAGTGGCGCATTTCATCAACTCGTCTCTTAATAAAGCGTCTATTGATGCGGTGAAGACTGATGTGCTTTCAGGGCGCACCAAGTTGCTCTATGTCGCACCGGAGTCGCTCACCAAGGAGGAGAATGTAGAGTTTTTGAGGAATGTGAAGATCTCTTTCTACGCGGTCGACGAGGCGCAATGTATATCTGAATGGGGGCATGATTTCCGTCCGGAGTACCGCCAGATTCGTCCGACCATCAACCATATCGGTCAGAAGGCCGCTGTGGTCGCCCTTACTGCGAGTGCGACACCGAAGGTTCAGCAAGACATCCAAAAGAATTTGGAGATGAACGATGCTGCCTTCTTCCGTTCTTCATTCGACCGTCCGAATTTGTATTATGAAGTACGTCCGAAAACAAAGGATGTCGACAAGGAGATTGTCAAATACATAAAATCGGAGGGTGGAAAATCGGGTATTGTATATTGCCTGAACAGAAAAAAGGTTGAGGAACTTGCTGAAATGCTGAATCTTAATGGTATTAAGGCACTTCCATACCATGCCGGAATGGAAAGTTCGGTTCGTTCAGGAAACCAAGATGCCTTCTTGATGGAGAAGGCGCAGGTGATAGTTGCTACCATCGCATTTGGAATGGGAATCGACAAGCCCGATGTTCGTTTTGTCATCCACTATGATATTCCGAAGAGTCTGGAGGGGTATTATCAGGAGACGGGTCGTGTGGGCCGTGATGGCGGAGAGGGACATTGTGTCGCATTCTATTCTAATAGCGATTTGCAGAAATTAGAAAAATTCACCCAAGGCAAGCCGGTGGCAGAACAGGAGATTGGAAAATTGCTTTTGCAGGACATCGCCAGTTATGCGGAGTCGACGGTTTGTCGAAGAAGGGTATTGCTTCACTATTTTGGTGAAGAGTATAAGAAAGATAATTGTGGAAATTGTGATAATTGTTTAAATCCAAAGAAACAGGTGGATGCAAAGAATTTGTTGTGTACTGTCTTAGAGACGGTCTTGGCTTTAAAAGAGAAATTTAAGTCCGAGTATGTGATTGATGTCGTTATGGGGAAAGAGACTGCGGATGTTAAGTCTTTTGGCCATGATGAAGAGATTGACACATTTGGTGAAGGAAAGGATGAGAGTGAAAAGACATGGCAGAACGTGATTGAAAAAGCGTTGATGTCTAAGTATCTTGTGAAAAATGTCGAAAATTATGGTATTCTGAAAGTGACAGAAGCCGGAAAGGCATTCTTGAAGAATCCTAAGACATTCGAGATTGTAAGAGAAAATGAGGAGTCGGACGAGGAGGTGGATGACGCACCAATCAAGAGTGGAAGCGCATGTGCGGTCGACCCGACTTTGTTTTCAATGTTGAAGGATTTGCGGAAGAAGTACTCCAAGAAGTTGGAACTTCCTGCATTTGTGATTTTCCAAGACCCATCTTTGGAGGCGATGGCTACCACATATCCTGTTACAATCGAGGAGCTTGCCAACATTCCGGGTGTCGGTATGGGTAAGGCGAAGAAATATGGAGAGGATTTCGTCTCATTGATCAGAACACACGTGCAGGAGAATGAGATTGAACGCCCGGAGGATTTGAGGGTGATTTCAGTGCCGAAGAAGTCTGAAAAGAAAATATCCATCATTCGTGCGATAGATAGGAAAATCGCATTGGACGATATTGCGGAGTCGCAAGGTATCGAGTTTGACGAGTTGTTGGACGAGATCGAATCAATCGTCTATTCGGGTACGAAAATCAATATCAATTATTTCTTGAATGAGATAATGGATGAGGACAAGGTGAGTGATATTTTCGAATATTTCCGTGATGAGGCAGACTCGGACGACATCAACGCCGCTCTTAAGGAGTTGGGCGAAGATGATTTCACCGAGCAGGAGATCCGATTGGTGAGAATTAAATTTATTTCAGAGGTAGGAAACTAATGATGTTGCTTTTTATAGAAGCATCATCTTCACAGGGATTTTTTCATCAAAGAGAGGCTGCCTAAATGTCAGCCTCTTTTTTTAACTCATAGAATAAAAATGGATCAGCCGAAAATAGAGAGAATGCTAAAAGTGATGATCTGCATGATGGATCCACATCACCATACAATCGAGGAGATTGCCCAAAAACTCAAAACCTCCCCCCGTTCGGTTTATCGGTATGTCAACTCTTTTAAGAATGCCGGTTTCGTTGTGGACGAAAGCCAGAAAAAAGTGCCGAGACTCTGTAAGGAGAGTGCTTTTTTCAGGGATGTCTCGCAGTTGATATATTTTACGGAAGAAGAGGTGCATATATTCAACCAACTGATAGATGGACTGAGCGACACCAATGTTTTGAAGGAAAACCTTCGTAGGAAATTGGTCGCATTGTATAACAACACGTCGCTTGCCAAGTGTGTCGTGGATTCGCAAAGAGCTGTCAATGTAGAACAGATCGGAGAGTCCATAAAAAACAAAAAACAGGTGGTGTTGGAAAATTACTCCTCCTCCCATTCAAATGTGGTGAGAAACAGGGTGGTGGAGGTGTTAGGCTTTACGACCGACTATGTGCAGATGTGGTGCTTTGACGTGGAAGACAGGAAGAACAAGCTCTTTAATGTTGCAAGAGTGGGTTCTGTGAGGATCATGGAAAAGGATTGGCAGTTTGAGGCTTTGCATCAGAAGGGGGTGATAGATTTTTTCAGAATCTCCGATTATGGCGAACCCCAAAGGGTGAAACTGAAATTGTCTGTGATGGCACGCAATCTGTTGGTAGAGGAGTATCCGCTATCCGAGAAGTACATAACGCAGTTGGATGAAAATCATTGGTTGCTCGACACGTATGTCAGCAATTTCAAGGGTGTCGGTCGTTTCGTGATGGGACTGCTCCATGAGGTGGAGGTTGTCGATTCACCTGAGTTTAAGCACTATATTAAAAAGCAGTTTAAGAGTTTGTCTGAAAAAGTTTTGCAGATGTGAAAGAGGGAAACGAAATGAAAGAACCATGAAAGATGGGTGAAAAACAAAGCAAAAAAGTTTTGTGGTTAATTTAAATATTTTTTACATTTGTGAAACCTAACGCCACTAAATTTTTTGGGAAGAGTGGCATGGTATATAATACTTAGAAAGAGATGAATAAGATTAGTATGACAAATATCAATATATATATATATATATATATATATATATAATTCTGAGAAAAAAATTAAAAAAGAGGTATACAAATCAGTAGAAAGTAGTATAATAGTATTAGAAAGATAAAGAAAGGAATTGATGATATGAAGAATTATGTTGAGTCAAATTTTAGTGTAAATCAGTTAAAAGGAATTTTAAAAGAATTAAACAAACAATTAGGTATATTAGAAGCAATTACTGAATATGATAGTAATATGTATACAGATGTGAGAAATAAAATGATTGATATTCATCATTATAACTCTATTCTATATAAAATGGTAGAGTGGAAAGAATTTAATGAAATACAGGAAGAATTAGATAAAATTAGAATACAAGCAAGAGAAACACAAAAATAAAAAAGTTTAAATACGGGGTTGACATTTTACCCCGTATGTAATATAATAAAAGTGTAAGATAAATTACTGAAAGAGAGTGATAAGTATGGAAAATGTAAAAAGTGTATATTATTATTTTGATATGTTAAGTGACAATGATATTGAAAATGAAACAGAATACTATAAAGAGGCAATGGACTTAATGAAAGACTTAATTTTAAAAGAAACAGGAGTATTAAGATATATTAATATTGACGATACTTTTCAAAGTCAATTAGTACTATATAATGAAGATGATGAATATATTTTAATGTATAAACAAGATTATGATAATGATGATTATACACAAGTTATTACAGGGAATAAACATTATGTATTCCATTGGATTACAGGGTTCTTAAATTCTAATTATTCATTAGATGAAATTGAAATTTTAGGAGAATAGTTGTTCTATTCTCCCTATCGGATACATATAATATAATGTATCAAATAAAAAATTGAGAGGATTGATGTTTATGTTGACACCTTTTATTGAAAATAAAAAATTAAGTTTTGAAGAAATTTTAAATGGAATTGAAGAGTTAAGTTATTCACAAGGATTCTATGGTAGATTATTAAATGCAATAAATGAATTAGATGAAGAGTCATACCAAGCACTAAAAGAAAAGTGGGATGGAGCATTTGCAGATATGTTAGATTTTATTCTATACATTGAAATGTAAAAAGTTTTAAAAAGAGGTTCTAAACCTCTTATCTGATACATATAATGTATCAAGAAAACAAATTAAAGGGGATGTTAATATGAAATACTTATTAAGTAATGGTAATTGGGCAAGTGAAATTAAAGATTTTGAAGATGTTATGAATTATAATGATTTTAGAGCATTAGATAATATGATGAATAATACAACTAAACTTGAAGTATCAGACGCAAAATATTGGCAGGAGGCATTTGAAGAAGAACAATTACACTCAGATGCGTTATATTCTCAGAATACAAGTGCATATAATGAGATTGAAGATTTAGTGACATATTTACTTGAAGCAAAAAGAATGAATAAAGCAAAAATACTAGATAAATTAAGAGAAATTCAAAATACTTTAGAAAATTATTAATACAGGGGTTGTAATTACCCCTATCGTGTGTTATAATAAACACATAAAGAACAATAAAGGAGAGTTGATAATATGTTTAATGTTGAAACAGTAAAAAGAGGATTATTAGTACAAATTGCAGAAGAATTTTGGTGCAAAATGGAATATGATAGTAATTGCAACAGATATACGTTTGATAATGGAATTAGATGGTACGCAGATGGTGTTGATAATGCACTAGCAGGTTGGTTAGATACTCTTATTGACCAAGATGAAGAACGAGCAGCAGAGGATTTACCCCCACTATGGGCAGTAGAAATTGCATTTATTAATGAGATTTTAAGAAATAACTAGCATATAATGCTAGTATCGGTCATATAATATAACATATGACAAAACAATTACATATGATAAAGGGGTAGATATTATGTTAAGAATGACTAGTTTAGACTCAATGGCAAAATTTGATTGTGTTTTAGACAAATTTGAAGATTTAAGTCGACATGGATATAGTTTTGATAAAATATTAGACATGATTGATAACGACTATGATTGTTATGACCATGAAGATTTTGAATATTAATTAAACAAAAGAGGAATAAAATTCCTCTATCGTACATATAATGTAATGTACAAAATAAATTATAAAGGGGTTTGATATTATGTTAAAAGCAGTTGAAACTTTAGTAAATGCAAATAATAATAAAAAAGTTGGAAACCATGCAATGTATTTCTCACAAAATTGTGAAGTACAATATTTTACTTATTTTGGTAATACTATTTGCACAGTAGATTGGAAAAATAAAAAGGTTTATTTAACAGATGCAGGATATGATACACCTAGTACAAATAGAACAGTAAATGACTACAAACGTTGGTTCAGTAATAAAAAGAATTTTGCACCTGGTTTAAATTTAGAAATTATTGACGAACGACCACGATTTAAAGATATTAATTTTAATTAAAAAAGAGGTATATTTATACCTCTATCGTGTTATAATATAATAAAGGGGATGATTTTATGGAAATGAAATTATTTAATGAGTACGTAAAACATTATAAATACAAAAGTGAAAATACGATTGAAAGTTATGAACAAGCAGTAAAACAGTATTATGAGTTTATGAACGTAAATGGATATAATACAGAAGATGATATTATTAAAAATTCTAGTTGGTCAAACTTAATTATGTTTAGAAATATGTTAGAAGAAAAACAATTAAATCCATATACAATAAATGCACGATTAAGTGGATTAAAAAGTTTTTTTAACTTTCTAGTATATGCAAGAATTATTAGTGAAAATCCTATGGATACGATTGAAAAGGTTTCAACTAATTCAGTTGAGCAAAATACAGATTTTTTAACACATGAAGAGTATATGAGATTATTAAATATTATTGGAACAAAACTACCAAACGTTAAACAAGACAATTTTGAGTATGTAAGTAAACGTGATTTATTAATGGTTGGATTAGTATTGCAAACAGGATTAAGAATAAGTGAAGTTTTAAGTTTAACGGTAAACCAAATTGATACTGAGAATAAAAGAATTAGAGTTTTAGGGAAAGGTAAAAAGTTAAGGGATGTAGTGTTTACAGATGATGTTTTAACGTTATTACAGGACTATACAGACATGAGAAACACGATTGACATAAAAGATACTGACATACTCTTTTTAAGTCGTACAGGCAAAAAAATGAGTCGTCAGAATGTAAATGTAAACTTAAAAAAATATTGTGAACGAGCAGGAATTGAGAAAAACATTACCCCACACTCATTAAGACATACAAGTATAACACAAATGGGCGAAAGTGGTATGAGTGTGGCGAAAATTTCAGCAGTAGCAGGTCATAGTTCGACAACAACAACCTCACGTTATTTGCATATTAAAACAGAGGTTGAAGAACAATATATACCGAAACTTTTTTAAAGTTTTCGGTATATAATCGGGTTTACTGAGCATACTATATAATGTAATCAGTAAACAGGAAGCAACAAAAGTTGCAACAAAGAGAACAGGGGATGTTAGACATGATGGCAAACAAATTACAACAATTAAAAGCAGAATTAGAATTACAAGGACAACAATACATGGCGGATAAAGTCATGAGAGGTCAAATTGTCATGGCAGATTTACCATGTACTGGTACGTCAATACAAACAGGATTAAGACCATGTGTTGTAATTAGCAATAACAAAGCGAACAAATTTTCACCGAATGTTATTGTAGTGCCATTAACAAGTCGTTCAAAGAAACCATTACCAACTCATTATACTATGTTACCTAGTAAAAATAATGGATTAAAAGTTGCGTCAACAGTTTTAGCGGAACAAATACTAACTTTATCAAAAACTATGATAAAAAGAGTTATTGGAAAAGTTGAAGAAGAACACATTGATAATATCAATCATATTATTAAAGAGTCTATATCATTATTCTAATTTGAAAGGAGGTGAAATTAGTCGTGAAACCTTTCAGCTATGAAACAACTAGACAAAACGTGATGTATTGTGTAGAAAATGAAGATATTAAAGGAATTGTGTTGTACAGATTTGATAAACCAAATGAAGTTTTCAACAGAGAAATTAAAATTGCAAGGAATATTTTTGATACTAACAACATAGAATATAGTGAGATAGAAACAATAGATAAAAGATACGGATTTGGTATTTCTTTTATCATAGAAAAGAGAAAATAAATTCTCTTTTCTATCTTGACTTTATTGTACCATGATGATATAATAAAGTCATAAGATAACTAAAGGGGATGATTTGAATGAATAATAAGGATATTCTAAAACATGAAGAGGAGAGAATGAAAGTTGTTTATAGTGCAGAACCTTGTCATTTATTGAAAGGTATGGCAGTTGCGTTTATAGTTGAAAGTGTGGCAGTGATTAGTTTATTACTTGTAGCAAAATTAATTGCAAATTTATTCATGTAAAATGAATAAAATAAAGATAAGAAACATATAATAAAGTAAAGAGGTTAATTAGTGGCAGTGCCTCATTAACCTCTAATAAAATTAAAATGAAAGGATGATGTTTATGGAAATTCAAGTTGTTAAAGTTAAAGGATGTAAAGTCATGAAGAAAATGGCAAACAAACAGTTTAAAATGTTATGTAAGGATTATAATAAAGTGTATAAAATTATTGATTCATTAAAGGTAATGTTGGATAGTGGGGATTATAAAAAAGGTACTATTGATGAAATTCCTACTGCAATACAGGCAATTCAAACAGTTATGTCACATGGTATGATGATAAGTGAAGATTTGGAAAAAACAGTTGATGAATTAGTCAAACGGTTAAGACAAGCAGAAGAGTGCAAAGAGCAATACATGATTAGTCCATTATTGGCGATTAGATTAGAATATATGTCGAATTTGGTCGTATACTTACGAGAAATGAAGAAAGAGGTCGATTTAATTGCAGATGAAATTGGTACTATTATTGATAAAATTGCAAACATAGAAGAATTAGAAGAATTAAATTTTTATGAATAAAGAGGTTCTAAACCTCTTATCTGCTTCATATAATTTAATATAAACGATAGGGAGATGATTGATATGGGTAAATTTGTTGATTTAACAGGACAAAAATTTGGTAAATTAACAGTTATTGAAAGAGCAGAGAATAAGGGAATACAACCTTGTTGGCTATGTAAATGTAAGTGTGGGAATGAGAAAGTTATAATGGGAACAAACTTGAGAAGAGGAGTTACAATAAGTTGTGGATGTTTACGAAGTGAAAAAATGAAACAATTAAATGAAGAACTATGGCAAGATGAAGATTTTAGAAAAATGCAAAGTGAAAAAACAAAAGAACAATGGCAAGATGAAGATTTTAAAAAAATGCAAAGTGAGAGAATGAAAGAAATGTGGGAAAATGAAGAAATGAAATGGAAAATGCACTATAAGGGTGGAATTACACCTATTGCACAACATTTACGACAATTAAACATTCAATGGTTTGAAGATTGTAAACAAAAAGCAAATTATACGTGTCAATTAACAGGTCAAGTTGGCGGACAACTACATACTCACCATTTAAAAGCATTTTCTACTATTATATTAGAGGCACATAATTTACATAATATTAAAATTAAAGACCAAGTTAAAGACTACACTCAAAAAGAGTTAAAACTATTAGAAGAATATGTGGGAAGTTGGCATAATAATAATTCAAATGCAGTAGTATTAAGTGATAATGTACATAGACTTTTTCATTCATTATATGGACAAGGTAATAATACACCAAAACAATTTGAAGAATTTAAAGAAAGATATTTAACAGGAGAATTTAAAAAAATTTTAAAATAGGGGTTGATTTTCTTACCCCTATGTAATATAATAAAAGTGTAAGGAACAACAAGACAAAAACAAAAACAAAAATAAATAAAAAAAGAGGTATAATCCTCTTATCGGTTTCATATAATATAATATGAAACAAATAAAATTAAAAGTGAGGATGATATTTATGAATAATGTGAATAACGTGAAAAAAGTGGTTAGTTTAAATTCAGTTGGTAGTGTTAAAAATGTTAATGGATTTACATTTACTTTAGTTGAAAAAACAAAATTCACTTACATGGTAGAGGTAACAGTAGAGGGAACAGATTTTAGTAAACTTGAATTAGTTGCTCATAATACATGGAAAAGTGGTAAGTTTGTAAAAGTAATTCGCAATATTTTAAAAGAACAAAAAGAAAATGAAGAAAATGAAAAACAAGAGGCATAAGCCTCTATCGTGCCTCATATAATATAGTAAAGAGGCAAACAAAAATAAAATAAAGGGGTTTGATATTATGATTAGAAATTGGTCAGATTTTTACTTAAATGATGCTTATAATTTAGAGGGAAAACGTACACCAAAGAACACTGAATGTTGGCAGGTTAATTGTGGAGGTAGAGCATTAGGTTTAGAAAATTGGTTCTGCCCGTACTCAACAGAAGAGGATAGTGATAGACTTTTTGAAGATTGGGATAGTGAATTGTCAAATGATGATAGAGTCGAGGAAACTTGCGCATGGATGTTAAAACACGTACCTGGTTTACGCAGAATTGAAAGTAAAGATGATTTACAACCTGGTGAAAGATTGATTGCATACCGTTGTGGTACTCACGATTTTCACTTTATGTATATGAATGAAAATGGTAATTGGTTGACAAAACAAGGTGGAACACGTACAAAACGTATTAGTGAGAAAAAAGTATTTGCAGATTATTGGCTTGCTGGGTGGAACGTATATGATAGTAAATTAATTTTATTGGCAAGAAAAATGAAATAAAATAATACATAAAGAGGTTCTAAACCTCTTATCGGTTACATATAATATAATGTAACGAAAATAAAAAAGATAAAGGGGATGTTCGTATGTTAGGTAATTGGGAATGGAAATTTTATGAAGATGAATATAATATGAATGGAAAACGTAATGGTAAAAACACTGAAAGAGAAGATTATAATTGTGGTGGTTATGCTTTAGGGATTTACGCATGGGTACTGCCTTGTGAAGATGAAGATGAATGTTCAGAATTATATGACCTAGATATTGATTGGGATTATGATGATGTTGATGAAGAGTCATTAAATAAATTTTTCAACCGTTCGGCAGAACGTGGAGCAGAGTGGATGTTAGATAACATTCCAAATTTACGACAAGTTTCATCACCTGATGAAAAATTAGAAGATGGAGAATGGTTAATTGGATTTAAAGTTGGAGCAGGTTGCGGAACGGGGGATTTCCACTACATAAAACGTACACCTAGCGGAAGATACTATCATAAACCAGGGGCAAGTAGAGTTCGCAGAATGGGTAAAAAAGAGGCATTAAGTGATAATTGGTGTGATGGAAAATATACTAGTAAAACAATTTGGTTAGCACGTAAAAAATAAAGAAAAAATACATAAAGGGGTTTACAATTACCCCTATCGGTAGTATAATAAAGATATAAAGGAGATGATTAATATGTATAAAAAATTTGAAGAGTTACCACAGGATTTACAAAATAAATTTGATTGTTATAATATTACTGCCCAAACACAAGCAAGAAGAGATGTTTATACAAATAGAGCTAAAAACTCATATGTAGAATTTATTAATTTGTTAGAAGAGAAAGGACATAAATTAGTAAGTAATTATTGTGGTAATCAAAAAAAATTAGTAATAGATTTTTGTTGTGGTCATAAACCTCATTCATTAAGACCTCATGATTATAAACTGGGTGGAGGTTGTAAAGAATGTTTTAAAATAAAACAAAGTGAAAGAGTTAAAGAAGAAATGAAAGATATTACTAGAAGAGAAATATTATCAAACTCTTGAGGAATTACTTTAGTAATTCCTCCGATATTGCCCTTTAGTTCAGCGGAAGAACGCTTGACTGTTAATCAAGATGTCACAGGTCCGAGTCCTGTATCGAGCGCCATATTGATTAAAAAAAGACTATTTAATATTAGGAAAAGCATAAATTATACCGTCGTCACCTCTCCAACGAAGGTAACCTGTTTTAGGAACTTTATCTAAATTTTCTTTTATAACACTTAAATCTTCAATATCATCAGTATTAACTCCCCAA
>CALFTM010000050.1 GCA_937916355.1 uncultured Bacteroidales bacterium | reverse complement strand
TTGTCCTTCGCTCCTTTCTGCCCCTGCTCCTGAATGGCAAAGGAGGAGTAGTACAAGGCTCTGTCTTTGAAATTCTCTTGTTTTACTTTTTGCATCTCCACGATGAACCGTTTTCCCTCTTTTGTCTGGCAATAGACATCGTATATCGCCCGTCTTTCGCTGTTGTTGAAGCCCAACTGCTCGGTGTTCAGGTAGGTGAGGTCGGCGATCTCCTTCTCCCCCTCCAGTTCAAGCAAAGCGTTTAGGAAACTGATCAAAAAATCCTTGTTCGCCTCCGTTCCGAAAAACTTCTTGAAAGCGAAATCGGTGTAAAAATTCACATAGCGGCTCATTGCCGTACCAGGTATACACATAGTAAAATAGATTTAAATTTCTTAATATGACAAAAATAACACATTAATTTCATTCTGCAAAGGGAAGATTATTCCCCATTAAACAAAAAAGAGAATTTATAATTTTTTAGAGTTGCACAAGATGAAATGGAATTTTCTCTTCCTCTGTTCGTGATAGATGTAGCTTTTAGTGTCATTTAGCAGATATTGGCATGATGTTTTTAAACTCTTTCCAGTCATCTGAATTTTTGTATTTCGCCACACTTTTAGACGGCACATAAACGGGTATGTTTTTCTCAACTCCGTAAAATCCGTATTTGTTGTACATTGCAGGCGGGTTCACGCAATTGCAGGTTATGCTCTTCAACGTACAGTGAGAGAACGAGTATCTGCCAATCTCAATCAAGCTGTTCGGAATCGTCACTTCCGTAATTTTGCAGTTTGAAAAAGCGTTTGGGTGAATCTTCTTTACACCGTTCGGAATGATCAGTTCGCCTTCCTTTCCCATTGGACATTTAAGAAGCGTAGTTTTGGACTTATCGTATAAGATGCCGTTTTCAGAACAATAGTTTTGGCTCCCTTTTTCCACAACGATACTTTTTAATGTGCTGCACGTTATGAAAGCTTCGTCATCGATGGTTACAGTGTTCGCAGGAATCGTCACTTCCGTAATTTTGCAGTTTGAAAAAGCGTTTTGGTGAATCTTCTTTACACCATTCGGAATGAGCAGTTCGCCTTCTTTCCCCTCAGGACATTTAAGAAGCGTAGTTTTAGATTTGTCGTATAAGATTCCGTTTTCAGAACAATAGTTTTGGCTTCCTTTTTCCACAACGATGCTTTTTAATGCGCTGCACTTCATGAAAGCTTCGTCATTGATCGTTGCAGTGTTCGCAGGAATCGTCACTTCCGTAAGATTTGTACAAGCCATAAAAGCGCGCCATGCGATTTCTTTCACATTATCAGGGATAGTCACATTTGTCAGTTTTCTGCAACCACGAAATGAGAATCTTCCGATTTTTGTAACACTATTGGGGATGGACACATTCGTCAGCTTGCTGCAACCTTCAAAGGCATTGTCGCCAATCTTCGTCACAAGATATGTTTCGCCGTTATATTTCACCTCTTTAGGGATAACAATAGTGTCGGAATATTCATTGTCGTAGAAGTTGTTGCCTCTGTATGTTACACTTGCAGTCTTCTCGTCTATGTTGAAATAGTACCCGATAGAGTCTCCGTCATCGTTCACAACTAATGCCTTTTCTATTGCAGGCATATCATCTGGCACTATCGCAAATTGTCCGGCAGAATAGAAGCTTATCAAAGTAAAACTTAGAATTGTTAGAAAAAATCTCTTCATGTTTTTAATAATTTAATTAGGGAGGTTCTGTAAATTCAATTTTTGCATCAGCGAGCAGTCAGAATCTCATTAAAGTTACTGCTAACTCATTTTGACTCATGCAAAGATAGTGTGATTTTTCATTTCAAATGCTTTTTTGTTTAACAGGTTGAACAAAAACACATTTTTTATACCTTTGCAACATTCGTAAATATAACGTGCTGTTGAATTTTGTCGTATAATGGAATTATTAGAAAGCATAATTATCAATAAATGAAACGTCTTATATTATTAACGCTGACAATGTGCATCTTTTATGTCAATGCACAAAACATACCTCTCCAAAATGCTTCGTTCGAGGCGTTCGATGGTTGGAATGTGGTAGAAGGTGAGGCATATATTCAAAATGGGAAGGGCTTTGTGTCGCAAGGTGAACCGACGAGACTTGTGCAGTATGTGCAGGTGGAGAAGGGCGTTTACGATCTTACCGCAAAACTTTCTATCTCAAGTTGCAACGGTCGCTGTTTTCTTTATGGGAAAGGGGTGGGCTTCTCTATCGCATCGACTGAAGTGCCCAAGGTGCGTGATACACGAAGTGAATCGGTGACGGTCTTTGTAAGGGGGATCGAGTCTGAAACGGGGCAACTGGAGATTGGTTTGTTCAACGAAGGATTTCACGATGTCTTGATTGATGATGTGGTGCTAACTAAAAGCGACAAACCCTACACTTTCCTACAAGGTGGTGACGTGACGGAACTGAACTATGTGCTGGACATGGACGGAAACTATTTCGACACGGATGGTGAAATGCTCTACAACCAAGCGGACGAAAGGACTGTGAAAGCTCAAAAAGTGATGGACTACTTGGCTCAAAGTGGAATGAATTTTGTGCGAATCAGAAACTCCAACAATCCGGGCAGGTCTAATACCGACGCTAAAAATCAATATTATCTGCCGGATGGTTACCAAAACACAGAGGATTGTCTGGCTCTCGCCATCGCCGCAAAAAATGCGGACATGAAAATCCAATACACTTTCAACTATTCGGATTATTGGTCGAACGGAGAACAACAGAACATTCCTGCCGACTGGCTCGATTCGATCAAAGGAATAACCGACAACAGGCAAATCGTGCGACAACTCTCGTCGTGCGTTTATCACTATACCTACAAGGTGATGAAAGAGCTGGCGGAGAATGGCATCTTCCCTGAATTTGTCTCCCTCGGCAATGAGACGAACGGCGGACTGCTTTTTCCTTACGGCTATTCCTACGATGTGACATGGGATGATGATAACCGCCCTAAAGGTGCGGAGAATTGGGAGGCCATCGTGGCGTTCTATAATGCTGGCTACGATGCTGTGAAGGCGATTTCTCCCTCTTCTAAAGTGATTATTCATCTTGCGGATAATACGGGCGACTATGATAAGTATGGTGCAAATGTAAATTCTTATACCTATGCGTGGTATTTTGATAACCTCAAAAAAAGAGGTGCTAAGTATGATGTGATGGGAGCGTCGTATTATCCTGCGTGGAGCGGTGCGACGGTCTCTGACTTAGTGGAGTATTGTAAAAATCTGATGAGCCGCTACGGCAAAGATATGGTGATCATGGAGTCGGGCTATAATTTTCACCCTACTCGTAAGGATGGTTGGAATGGTCAACTGAGTGATAATGCGGCGGAGTATGATGGCTTTTACGACTTCTCGGAAGAGGGGCAGAAAAGTTTTGTGACTGAATTGCTGAACGCTCTTCAAGGTGTCAGGTCGACTTCGGGTAACGAATGCCTCGGTTCTCTCTATTGGGACCCTATGATGATTCATGTGGAAGATGAGCATGGTGGGAATAAAACAGGCTGGGCGCACCGTGTCAGTGATGGGCGTGCCGATGTAAATGTGGTGGAAAACACTACTCTCTTCGATTTCGAGGGGGTGGCACTCTCCGCTTTTGAAGCGTATGAAGGAAACCGATATGCACAGCCTAACAATACCACAAGCACTGTGCGGACACTCTCCACTCCAACATTGAAAATATATTCCCATTCCGACGGATGTCTTCTCCATAGCGATGTAGACCAAACGATAAGGATTTATCAAACCAACGGAATCCTTGCTGAAATCCTCGATATGAATGCTCATGAAACGGCAGTCATTACGTTAAAAAAGGGTGTCTATTTAGTAAATGGGACAAAAGTGGTGGTGGAGTGATTTGGAGAGTGCTTCTGATAAATCATAAGAGGGTCGATATATTTCCGATTTTCTTAAATCTTTTGTAAATTGCACCGTTTTTTTAGGAAAATTAAAACCCAATCAAATAGTTACACGAATTTAAATGAGTATGAAAAACACGTTCTTGGCTTTTATGGTTAGCCTCTTTTGTTGTGTGGGGCTGATGGCAGAACCTCCTGCTTCGTTGAGTGGTTGGACGAAGGTCTTTTCGGATGAGTTCGAAGGGACTTCTTTGGATAAGTCGAAATGGAATCCTACTTACAATTGGGGTCATACGCATAACCACCGCGCCTATTGCGTGGAGGAGAATGTGTCGGTGAATGACGGAAAATTGGTGATCAAAGGGGAGGCAAAACGTCATCCGGAAGCTCCTGCCACTTGCTCTAATGGAGGGAAGACCTATTCGCTGGATTATACTTCTGGGGCGATTGATACGCAACATAAATTTAAGATTCGATATGGTTACATCGAGGGTCGGTTTAAGATGCCTGCCCAATTGGGTACATGGCCTGCCTTCTGGATGTTGCAGGATGGATGGCCTCCTGAAATCGATATTTTTGAAGTGCCACACGCCCGTAACCAACATCACTACTATCTCCATTATACTCAGCCAGACTGGTATGCTTCGCATGGTGATGCGTGGGATCATGAGGCTTCTTTCGGAGGTGTGCATACGGGTCCGGACAAGTCAGCCGATTTTCATAATTACGGTTTGGAATGGAATGAGAGGTATATGAACTTCTATTTTGACGACAAACTGGTGGCAAGTTATAACCGACCAACTGAGATTAGCCAGACTGAGGCGATGTACATCATCATCAATTTGGCAATTGGAGGTTGGGCTACCGATAATGGAAATCCGATTGAGGTTACTGCCAGTAATCCAGCCTACTTGGAGTGTGATTGGGTGAGGGTATGGGAAAAGAATCCTGCAGCGGAAGTGCCAACGGGAAATCTTCGCTTCTACTCCATATCTGAAGGAAAATGTTTGGTGGCGGATGGTAATGACATCAAGTTGGGAGATTGTGAGTCTGCTAATTCATTTGCCTCATTGAGTGAGTCTGGCAGTGCCTACCGAATCAATTTCGGAGAGAAGGTTTTAGAGATACCCAACGAATCCAAAGCTGCGGGGGACGCAGTCGGTCTATGGGGTTGGAACGGTAAAGCCCACCAGTTGTTGAACTTGAACAAACTTGGGGAATATAGTGGTTGGGTCGTCTCCATGCGTTTTTCTCATAGCGGACATTATGTGCAGGCTTCCAATGGTGATGTGATACAGGACGGATTCCCGGAAGGTGATGAGCGCACCGCACATTGGAGAATATTGAAGGAGGGTGAAGAGCCAACTTCAACCGATCTCACCAATAGTCGACCGACTTGCCAAATCGTTTGCTACGATAACCATTTGGAGGTTTTAGGAGAAATGGGGCAGATTGACAGGGTTACACTAATTGATGTGTCGGGCAGAGTAGTACGAAGCAGCGCTTCCTTGGCAGATGTTGATTTGCCCGAAAAAGGAGTCTATGTTGTCGTCATCACGTTAAAAAATGGGGAGGCCGTTTTTCAGAAGATTGTCATTGACTGATGTGGTCATGAATTGAATATAAAAAAAGCATTCCATCAACTGCAGACGGAATGCTTTTTTATTGTTGTGAGAAGATTTTTATATCACTTCGATTCCCATTTTCTCGCAGAGTTGCAAGCTAAGTTCTTTCAATTTGTATTTTTGGATTTTACCCGAACCAGTCATAGGGAACTCATCGATGAAAAAGACATACTTAGGGATTTTGTAACGTGAGATTTTTCCTTTGCAGAAATCACGGACATCCTCAGTTTCTATTTTCACACCTTCGTGAAGGATGATGAACGCTCCCACCTCCTCGCCATACTTCTTAGACGGAACGGCTGCAACCTGCACATCCTTGATGCCCGGCATGTGGTAGAGGAACTCCTCGATTTCACGAGGGTAGACATTTTCACCTCCACGGATGATCATATCCTTGATTCTTCCTGTGATGCGGTAGTAGCCTTGTTCATCTTTCACACCGAGGTCTCCAGAATGGAGGAACCCGTTTTTGTCAATCACTTCAGCGGTTGCTTCCGGATTCTTGTAATATCCCTTCATGACATTAAATCCGCGGCAGCACATCTCGCCTTGAACTCCTACAGGACACTCCTCGCCAGTCTCAGGGTCTAATACCTTCACCTCCACATGAGGGTAGTCTCTACCCACGGTCGTGCAACGCTGTTCGAATGTATCCTCGATATTGGTTTGGGTCATTCCCGGCGAACTCTCCGTGAGTCCGTACACACTCGTGATGGTCATGAACATCTTTTCACTTACCTGCTTCATCAATTCCACAGGGCAGAGCGAACCTGCCATGATACCTGTGCGGAGAGAACTCATGTCGAACATGTCGAACATCGGGTGGTTCAATTCAGCGATGAACATGGTAGGCACACCATAGAGTGCGGTGCATCGCTCCTTGTGGATGGAAGCCAAGACCACTAACGGGTCAAACTTCTCCACCATCACTTGTGTGGAACCGTGGGTCAGGCAGTTCATCGTTGCCAAAACCACGCCGAAACAGTGGAACAAAGGGACGCAGACACATAATTTATCCTCTGGGGAGAATTTCATGTTCTCGCCAGTGAAGAAACCATCATTTGTGATATTGTAGTGGGTGAGCATGACACCCTTAGGGAAACCGGTGGTTCCTGAGGTGTACTGCATATTCACCACATCATGACAAGAGACCTTTTTCTTTGCGTCGGTCAGTTTCTCGTCGTCGATATTTTTTCCGAGCAGTATCAATTCTGCGGTGTTGTACATTCCTCGATGTTTCTCTTGTCCGATGTACACCACGTTCTTCATGCAAGGGAAACGTTCACTCTTCACACGACCACGTTCGCAGTTTTTCAGTTCTGGAAGCATTTTGTAGGTCATTTCCACATAGTCACACTCCCAAGTTCCATCGGTGATGCAAAGCGTGTGCATGTCAGAATTTTCGCAGAGGTACTCCAGCTCGTTCTGTTTGTAGTTTGTGTTGACAGTGACCAATACCGCACCGATTTTCGCTGTGGCATATAAGAAAGTGAGCCAATCCGGCACGTTAGTCGCCCAGATACCCACATTGCTTCCTTTCGTAACGCCAATCGCCAACAACCCTTTCGCAAGGTTGTCCACACGTTGGTCGAATTGTTTCCATGTGAAGCGGAGATTTCGGTCGGAGTAGACGATATACTCCTTGTCTGGTGTCTCTTTTGCCCAATACTCCAGCCAGTCACCTAACGTTCTTTCTGAAAGTCCTTTCATTTTGCTGCAAGATTAGAATGGAGTGTAAACAACTGCGAGGATTTGAGATGGCTTGTCATTTGCGCCATGCACATGATGTTCTACTATTGAGTCGTAGAAGATACTGTCCCCCTTTTGTAGACGGTAGGTCTCTTTCCCGTATGAAATTTCCACTTCTCCTTCCATGACGAAGATGAACTCTTCCCCTTCATGGGCGGACAGTGAGAACTCTTTCTTCTCGTTAGGTTGGATATTGATGATGAAAGGCTCCATGTGTCGTCCCGCCTTTTGTTTGGCGAGAGAGTGGTACTCCATGTGTTTGCGGGCATCTGACGCACCATTGGAGAAACTGATGCTCTCTTTTCTGTCCGCTTCTCTGCAGACAACCGGGCCCAATTCATCGTTATCGTCCAAGAAAGTTCCCAAGCGGACACCCAAAGCCCTTGCTATTTTGATGAGCGGACCCAAAGATGGTAGTTGCTCGTCATTTTCGATCGACAAGATTTGGTCGGTAGAAAGACCACTTCGTTCTGAGATCTCCTCAAGGGAGATGTTTTTCGATTCTCTGATAGACTTGATTTTAGAACCGATAATTGTATTATTCGTTGACATAAAACAATGAATTTTACGTTAAAAAAAATCGTCTGCTAAGATACGAAAATAAATAATTGGGTGGTTCGTTTTAATGGAAAAAAATATTTTGGAATTTGCTTGTAAAGAGCAAAAAAAAGCGAAGCCTCGTTTACGGACTTCGCTTTTCGTTTCTATTCATCTATTTTTTTGTAGGTTTCCTCTTCATAATACTCGAAAAGATTTCCTTCTGAGGTCATTTCTGTGTCATACCATTCCAACACCATGTTTGTTGCTGTTATGGATTTTACGGTTATTGCTTTTGTGTATTTTCCGCTGTTGTACAGGTATAGTTTTCCGTCCTTATACTGCCATGCCCCAGAGTCTAATGGACACCAGCCTTCATTGTGAATATCTTCATAGCCATATTCGATGTAGTTTCCTTTCTCATCAAATTTAAAACGATATTCATCAACTATACCTTTTTCCTCCTCTACGACAACACCATCTTTTATTTCACGACCAGAATAACTTTCTGACTGCCAAAGTCCAATGAAATCGGCATTGGATACTGTCTTTGTTTCTTCTTCATCGTCTTTTGAACACGCTGTAAAATTCACGGCCATGGACATTAACAATCCAAGCAATAGGTAAAAATTTAATTTTTTCATTTTTTTATATTTTTAGTTTTTTATAAAATCATAAAAAATGCAAATAAATCGGGAGCAACATTTCGGTTGAAGGATTTTTGTCATGTTCAAAACCATTCCTCCCAACACTATTTAAAAAAAGAGTAAGCTCCCGAATGGGCGTGCAAAATTAAAAAAAAATGTTGTCAAGGAAAAATGTTACATGATAATTTAAAAAGGTTTTTGTGTTGTACAATGGCTTGAAAGAAAATAGTAAATGTGCGTTTTGTGTTTTTTTTGATTGTTAGTGTTTTGTGATATTGTGGAGAAAAATATCAACATTTGTTTTTGTTTGTTATTCATATTGTACTTAACTTTGCACAGAAAATTTTGATGTCAGTTCAAGTTTGTTAGAAACTCGGCTTGTTGTTGATGTTTGTTGTAGAGTTTCAGAGTGAAAAATGTTTAAAATGAGAAAAAAAGATTTGTGGTTTGTCCTGTTGGTGACTATTGCTGTGAGTGTTAGTTCTTGTAAAAAAGAGGATGGAAGTGGTTCTTTCTCTTCGGAAGAAAGTGGATCGTTGAATGATTTCATCTCGCAAATGGAAGATCCTGTACAAGAGAATATCTTAATTGGAGAGGAGACTGTTAGCGATGTCGTGTCGGAATTTGACATTAATACGAAGACTTATTGTACGAGTGAGAAGGTGAAGATGGGGGCAGAGTTTAGTGAATCCATGTTGTTGGATCCTACCTCCAATGTGATTTTCCCGGGTAGCATCATAGATGGTAATTCAGTTGTCACGGGAGCTTATCGTCAAATTACGTTGGATCGAGCTCCTTTGGTTATTTCAACAAGTTTGCCATATACAAATTCGGCTCCGAGTCGTGTTGTTAAGAATCCTTCGTTGTCAACGGTTCGTGAGGCGGTTAAGGATATGGTTTACAACTGTGATTTGACAGGAGCAACACCTGCTAATATTACATTTGAGAAGACTGAGATTTTTACCAAAGAGCAACTTAATTTGGCGGTTGGGGTCTCAGCAGACGTGATGAATAAAGTGGATATTGCATCAAATTTTAATTTTAACGAAGATAATACAAACAGTAAGGTTTTGATTAAATTCCAGCAGGTATATTATACAATTGATGTTGATGCTCCGAGTAAACCTTCAGGTTTTTTTGCTGAAAGTGTAACTGCAGAGGATTTGAAAACAGCTGTAGGTGGAAATACTGTTCCGGTATATGTATCAAGTGTCAAGTATGGTAGGGTTGCCTATTTTTGTATTGAGAGTTCTTCAAGTGCGAAGGAAATTATACAAGATTTTGAGGCGAATGTGGATGTCAGCAAGGTGGACATAGCAATCAAAGAGTCTCTGAAATCGAGTGAGGCATTTAAAGATGCGTCAATTAAAGGAGTGGTTATTGGAGGTTCTGCTTCACAAGCTACGCAGACCATCAATGGCTTGGAGGCTATGATTTCATACATCACAAGTGGAGGGGATTTCTCAAAAGAGTCTCCAAGTGCGCCAATTGCCTACACTTTGACGAAGGTTTCGAATAATGAAGTGTTCAGTGTCCAGAGTGGAACAGAGTTTGTCGCTCGCAAGTGTAAAATAATTCCTGGCAATATTTCCCCATCCTTCTTCTACGGGGTAAAGGGATCAAATCAGGTGTGTGGTCAGATATATGTGGAGATAAAATATGCAAACGGAGAAACAACAGATAAGATGTATTTGTTTAATACTCCGGTGTGGGGTAGTTCTGCTTTGAATGTTGAACAGGGTGCATTGGTTAATGCTCCGGCTCCTGCAGAGCCTCTCTATTTGGACAACTGGGATTTGGAAGGGGCTCAAATTCGTGTAACTGCAGAGTTGACTGAGTGGGATGATGCTTGTCGATGCAATACACACCATGAGTTTGAGGAGTTTGATGTACGCACACAAACTTTTTATTACCCAGAGGATTTTGATGTGAATGGATATGCTACTCTAAAGGGTATTGTGCAGACTCGAGAGTATAGCTCAGGATGTAATGGAAAATCTCATAAGGCAACCTACACGCCATCTGACAATGAGGTTAACTTCAAATTCCAGATATCTTTTCCTAAATGATAAATATTAATTTAAACGATATGAGAGATTTTTTTAAATTTTCATTGTCTGTCTTTTTGATGGGTTTCGCATTGATTTCGTGCGAAAAAGACGATGAGCAGGATCAATTGCCTGCTCCAGAACCAGTAAAGCCACGAGAGTTGGTTGAGACAAGGGCTTGGATAGGTAACCAACACCTGTCTAATGAATATCCTTCTTATTATAATTTCCAAGATGGGAAGGCTTTCTCAGATCCCGATAAGGCTGCTGACTTTGCCTTTGTCTCTTATAATTCAGTGTTGAAAATGATGATGGTAAGGTTAGACAAACTTACAGAAGAGCAGGAGCAGGCTTTGGAGAAAAATGGCAAGGAATGCAAACAAGAGGTTCGTAAAACAGAGTTCTACATTTTCCCTAAATCGTTCAAGACAACCGATTTTGACACGTTGACAAGCCCTCGTGCTTTGGAACTACGCCTTATCGGTGCTAAATTGTCTGTGCATCCAACCAGTTTGGAGCATGGCTATTTCGTCTCTGATGAGTTTGGATGGTCTGTAGGTCAGCTGATAGGCTTTAAAGATCAAGAGGGGCGTGCAGGTGTCATTAAAATCGAAGACATGAGAAAGGTTGAAGATGAGTTGTTGGAGGGAGAAAACAAGTATGCCATGCGAATTGTGGTCAAGTATGATAAGTACGCGGAGCCTCGGTGATGGTTTTAAATTTTGCATTAACATAATGAAATAAGTAAAATCAGGTCTGGTCCCCAAGATGGGATTAGACCTGATTCTTTTGAGAAGCAATGCTCCCCTCTCGAGTTGCTTCCTTTCCCCCTTTCAAAAAAAATCACCCACCACATACAAAATAATCTGTTTTTTCGTTTTGTATATTACTCAGAAACGTTTACCTTTGCAAGGCAATATGAATAGGAAGTTGGCATATAAGTTCTTCTCTGTAAAAGAGGGTGCGCACGGTGCATCGTCGTTTTTTGCTCTTTGTCGTCGGATGGGAGTGATTTTCGGCGTGTGTCTCTGTTTCGCTATCTTTTCATCATGTAGTGAATATACGAAATTGACTAAGAGTACGGATAGTGCTTTGAAATACGAAAAGGCCTACGAGTATTTTGAAGAGGGCGAATATTTCAAATGTGCGACGCTCTTGGAGTCGGTTGTCCCCTCCTTGAGAGGTACGGAGAAGGGAGAAAAGGGTCTTTACACGCTTGCACTCGCCCATTATAACAATGAGGATTTCGTTACGGCGAAGAGCTATTTTTCTGCTTATTGCAAGGGCTATCCTTCTGGGCAGTACGTGGAAGATGCTCGTTACCACATTGGTTGCTGTTACTACAAGAGTTCCCCTGAGGTGAATCTGGATCAGAGTAGCACGCAAAAGGCAATTGACGAACTTTTATTGTTCAGTCAGACCTACCCTAAGAGCGATAAATTACCAGAGGTGGTGAAAATGCTCACCGAGATGCAGGAGAAGTTGGCAGAAAAGGAGTACAATAACGCCAAACTCTATTTCGACCTTGGCGACTATATGGGAAACAACTATCTTTCAGCCGTCGTGACGGCCAATAATGCATTGAAGAAGTTTCCTGAAACTCGTTACAAGGAGGAGTTGAGTTTCCTCATCTTGGAGGCCAAATATATGCAGGCTGAAAAAAGTGTCGAGTCGAAGATGGAAGATCGTTACAGAGATACCGTCGACGAATATTATACGTTCGTGAAGGAGTTCCCAGAAAGCGAGCATCGCAAGGATGCGGACAGGTTCTTCAAAAAGGCTCAGCGTTTTTTAGAAAAGAAAAATAATTAGAAACAGAGTATAAATTAAGAAAATATGGATTACAAGAAAGTTAATGCTCCAACCAGCACCATCACAAGAGATATGAATTCTCTTTGTGCAGACACAGGGAATGTGTACGAAACTGTTTGTATCATTGCAAAACGTGCAAACCAGATCGGAACAGAAATGAAGCAGGAATTGGAGAAGAAACTGCAAGAGTTCGCCTCTTATAATGACAACTTGGAAGAGGTGTTCGAGAACCGCGAGCAGATTGAAATTTCACGTTTCTACGAGAAACTTCCTAAGCCAACGCTAATCGCAGCTCAGGAGTATATCGAGGGAAAAGTGTATTATAGAAATCCTGCAAAGGATAAAGGGAAATTTTAATTTTGCATAGATGCAATAAGGAGGGACTTTTTAGAGTCCCTTTCTTGTTTTTATGTTTTTTTTCTCTTTAGTTTCCAATAAAACATTAACTTTGCGTGATGTTAAAAAAAAACGGAAGGTGTAAAAATTTAGAGAAGATATGAAGATTGCATTCATTGGTGCCGGCAATATGGGTGGCGCGATTGTCAAGGGTTTTTGTTTAGCAGAGGTTTTCAAACCGGAGGAGTTGTTTGTGGCGGATGCCAGTGAACAGATTCTAAAAAGTGTTTCGGAAATCAATTCTGGTATTTTCACCTCCACTTCCAACAAGGAGGTGGCGAAGGGTGCGGATTACATTATCATTGCAGTGAAGCCGTGGTTGATGGATGTGGTCTTGGAAGACATCAAGCCGGTCTTGGTCGCAGGACAGACCATCGTGTCGATTGCCGCAGGTGTGGATCTGAGCCATATTGCTGAGGTTGTCGGAAATGACAAACCACTTTTCCGTGTTTTGCCTAATACGGCGGTTGCATTGCTTGCGGGTATGAATTTCGTAAGTGCATTGAATGCCTCTAAGGAGCAGGAGGAGTTCGTTTTAGGAATCTTCAACAAGTTGGGATTGGCGATAAGTGTTCCTGAAGGTCAGATGGGAGCGTTCACTTCAGTCTCTTCTTGTGGTATTGCATACGCACTGCGTTACTTGCGTGCAGCTACCCAAGGTGCGGTGGAATTAGGCATTCGTCCTGACATCGCCCAAGAGGTGATCGCCCAGACGATGATTGGTGCGGCGGAGTTGATTTTGAAGAACAAATCCAATGCAGAAGCGGAGATTGATAAGGTGACGACCCCCGGAGGTTGGACCATCAAGGGACTTAATGCAATGGAGCAGAATGGTTTCTCCAATGCGGTCATCCAAGGAATTAAGGCTAACAGATAATTTTTACCGAATATAAATTTACGATAATATGATAAACGATCAGATAAAACTTATTGCGACCCGTATTCGAGGTTTGCGTGAGGATTTGGATATGTCGCAGGAAAAGATGGCTGAGGTTTGTGGAGTCTCGCTGTCTGAGTACCTCTTGTTGGAGAACGGGGAACGTGACATTCCTGTGAGTGTGTTGCATAACATTTCACAGCAGTGTAATGTGGAGATGACAACCCTCCTTTTCGGAGAAGACCCCCACATGAAGACATACTACCTGACCCGTAAAGGGAAAGGTACTGCAATGGAACGTACAAAAGCGTACAAATATCAGTCGCTCGCCGCAGGTTTCATCGACCGCAAGGCTGATCCGTTCATCGTTACGGTTGAACCGAATGATGATGCCCCAATCCATTTGAACTCCCATAACGGACAAGAGTTCAATATGGTTCTTGAAGGCAGTCTGCTAATCAGTATAAACGGGAAGGAACTGACCCTCAACGAAGGGGATAGCATCTATTTTGATGCGACAAAACTTCATGGTATGAAGGCTTTGAATGGAGAGCCTGTACGTTTTCTTGCACTCATCATATAACCGCGTAAAATCAAAAAGAAATGTCTAATAAAGTATTAGAAAAATTTGTAGGTAAGGTGGATTTCGACTCTATGGAGGATTTTAGAAAAAACTTCGAGTTGAAAGTCCCTGAGCATTTTAATTTTGGATATGACGTTGTGGATGCTTGGGCTGAGCTTGAGCCTGATAAGGTGGCGTTGAAATGGACTTCCGACAAGGGCGACCATATTGATTTCACCTTTGCGGATATGAAGAGGGAGACAGACAAAACTGCTTCGTATTTTCAGTCTCTCGGCATCAAGAAAGGGGATCCTGTGATGTTGATCTTAAAGCGTCGTTATGAGTTCTGGTTTTCTATTGTTGCATTGCATAAGATCGGGGCGGTTGTGATCCCTGCAACTCACCTCTTAACTAAAAAGGACATCGTTTTCCGGGCAAATGCCGCTGATATTAAGGCAGTAGTTGCGGATGGCGATCCAATTATATTGGAGCATATCAATGAGGCGAAGGAAGAATCGCCGACGCTGAAACATTATATTTCAGTCGGTCCGGTTGTCCCTGATGGTTGGGAGGACTTCCATAAAGGTATTGACAATGCCGCGCCGTTTGTGGCACCCGAAAGGAATGACAATGATGATACCATGATGTTGTATTTTACATCTGGTACGACAGGTAACCCTAAGATGGTGGCGCATTCGTTTACCTATCCATTAGGACATATTGTGACTGCAAGATATTGGCATAATTTGCGAGAAGATAGTTTGCACCTTACTGTGGCTGATACCGGTTGGGGTAAGGCTGTATGGGGAAAATTGTATGGGCAATGGATTTCAGGTGCTACGGTTTTCGTATATGACCATGAGAAATTTAGTGCAGCAGACATGTTGGAGATAATTCAAAAGCATCGTATCACATCGTTCTGCGCCCCTCCGACTGTCTTCCGTTTCATGATTCGTGAGGATTTGAAGAGATTCGACCTCTCATCTTTGCGCTATTGTACGATTGCGGGAGAGGCTTTGAACCCTTCTGTGTACGAGAAATTCTACCAAGAGACCGGGGTGCGATTGATGGAAGCCTTTGGACAAACGGAGACGACCGTGACAGTGGGTACTTTCCCATGGATGAATCCGAAACCGGGTTCTATGGGTGTGCCGAGTCCTGCTTATGACATCGATTTGATTGCACCAGACGGACATTCTGTGGAGGATGGTGAGCAGGGAGAGATTGTCGTTCGCTTGGAGAAGGGCAGACCGGTAGGGCTTTTCAAGGAATACTACAGATCGCCTGAGAAAACTTCGGAGGTTTTCTGTGATGGAGTTTACCATACGGGAGATGTGGCTTGGCGTGATGAGGATGGCTACTATTGGTTTGTCGGACGTACGGATGATGTCATTAAGAGTTCCGGTTATCGTATTGGTCCGTTCGAGGTGGAGAGTGCCTTGATGACCCACCCTGCTGTTGTGGAGTGTGCCATTACAGGTGTGCCTGACGAGGTGCGTGGACAGGTAGTGAAGGCGACTATCGTTTTGTCGAATGAGTATAAGGACAGAGCAGACGAAGCATTGGTGAAGGAGATCCAAGACCATGTGAAGCGTACG
The DNA here is from genome assembly GCA_937916355.1 of uncultured Bacteroidales bacterium. Taxonomy (GTDB): domain Bacteria; phylum Bacteroidota; class Bacteroidia; order Bacteroidales; family Paludibacteraceae; genus UBA1181. The sequence continues at coordinate 3,497 of CALFTM010000050.1, read as the reverse complement.
ACCGCACCATACAAATATCCTCGTGTGGTAGAGTTTGTTGAAGCTTTGCCAAAAACCATCAGTGGTAAAATTAAAAGGACGGATTTGCGTAACGAGAAGAAATGATTTGTTGCGCGTCTAAATATTTTTAGAAAATTAAACAAATGAAGAAAAGAGTTGCGGTAAAAATAGGAAGCAATGTTTTGGCGTTGAATGGAGGAGGGGTCGACTTGAAAAGGATTCGCCATTTGGTGGAGCAGGTGTCTGTTCTTCATCGGAAAGGTTATGAGGTAATTATGATCTCTTCTGGAGCGATTGCTGCAGGTCGTTCGCTTATCTCTGACGACAAACTTGATGTAGTCTCTTCCCGTCAGCTCTTCTCTGCTATCGGACAGGCGAAGCTTGTCAGCCTTTATCATGAGTTTTTTCAGGAAGAGGGCATCCTCTGTGGACAAGTTCTTACCACGAAGGAGAGTCTCAGCACTCGTTTGCACTACCTTAATCAAAGGAACTGCATGGAGGTGATGTTGCAACATGGGGTTGTGCCAATTGTCAATGAAAATGACACCATTTCGGTCACCGAACTGATGTTTACGGATAATGATGAGCTTTCAGGTATGGTGGCGACCATGATGGGAGCGGAAAAACTTATCATTCTGAGTAATATTGATGGTATCTACAATGGCAAGCCGGGAGAGCCGGGTGTCTCTGTCATCCCGCAGGTGTTCCCCGGTAAGCGAGACCTTTCAGCTTACATACAGACCTCTAAATCCTCTTTCGGTAGAGGAGGTATGCAGACGAAGACCAACATCGCCAGCAAGGTGGCAGATGAGGGGGTCGAAGTGATTATTGCCAATGGAAAAAGCGATGGTATTCTATTGCGTCTGTTGGTTGAAGAAAACAGTTCTGAGGTGCTTTGTACTCGTTTCCTGCCATCGGATAAGCCAACCACCAGTGTGAAGAAATGGATTGCCCATAGTGAGGGTTTCGCCCGTGGTGAAGTGGTGATCAACGCACAAGCAAAGCAGGTGCTTGAAGAGGATGAGCGCGCCAATTCAATCCTCATGGTGGGAGTGGTGCGTATAGCAGGGGAATTTGAAAAAGATGATATTGTAAGATTGATGGATGAAGAAGGAAAGCAATTAGGGGTCGGCAAAACTCAGTATAGCAGTACTGAAGCACGTAACCTGATTGGTATGAAAAGAAAAAAACCGATTATTCATTATGATTATTTGTATCTTTTTTAATTTTTTTTTATTTTCGGGCTATGAATTTGAATGATATATTTTCAGCGGTTGCTACTGCATCAAAAACTTTGAATCGTCTTTCTGATAAGGCGATAAACAGAGTGTTGTTAGATCTTGCAGATGAGGCGGAGAAGAGTGCTGATTTCATTTTGGAAGAAAACCAAAAGGATTTGGCAAAGATGGAGCGAGAAAATCCTATGTACGACCGTCTGCTGCTTACAAAAGAGAGGATTTCCGCTATTGCTGCGGATATTCGCAATGTGGCAGGTCTTCCCTCTCCTTTAGGAAAGGTGTTGATGGAGTCGGAACGTCCTAATGGTTTGAAACTGAAAAGGGTGAGTGTCCCGTTTGGAGTCATTGGAATTATATATGAAGCACGTCCGAACGTTAGTTTTGATGTCTTCTCCATTTGTTTGAAATCGGGTAACGCTTGTATTTTGAAAGGAGGTACAGATGCACACGCATCTAATTCTGCCATAGTGAGTTTGATTCATTCCGTTTTGAAAAAGAATGGGGTGAGTGAAGGGATTGTGGCGCTTCTTCCAGCAGGAAGAGAAGCGACGGGTGCGTTGCTAAGTGCGGTAGGATATGTGGATATGATTATTCCTCGAGGAAGTGCCGGTTTGATTAATTATGTTCGTGATAATGCGAAAGTGCCGGTTATAGAGACGGGGGCGGGAGTTTGTCATACATTCGTGGATGAAAGTGCCGACTTGAAGATTGCCACAGATGCGGTGTTCAATGGGAAGACTCGTCGACCAAGTGTCTGCAACTCGCTCGATACGTTGTTGATTCACGAAAAAAGATTGTCGGATTTACCGATGATTTGCGAACCGCTCGCTTCTAAAAATGTGGTGATATATGCTGATGATAAGGCTCATAGGGCTCTTGAGGGTATTTATCCGACCCATCTATTATTGCCAGCCACTGACGAGCATTTCGGATTGGAGTTTCTCTCTCTTAGGATGTCGATCAGAACGGTTTCTGGTATTGATGAAGCAATGGATCATATTTCTCGTTTCAGTTCGAAACACAGTGAGGCGATTATCAGTTCGACGGAGGAGAATATCGAGTTGTTCTACAAGATGGTGGATGCTGCTTGCGTATATTCCAATACTTCTACGGCATGGACGGATGGAGCGCAATTTGGATTAGGGGCAGAAATTGGTATTTCCACTCAAAAACTTCATGCACGAGGTCCGATGGCGTTGGAGGAGCTGACAACCTACAAGTGGATTGTGCAGGGTAATGGACAAGTGAGAGTTTAATTTTACATATTTATTCATTAAAAAAAAGTTTTATATGGAAGGTATATTAGTTTCTTTAATTATTGGAGCAGTTGCTGGTTGGTTAGGTAGTAAATTATTCCAAGGATCAAGTAATGGTCTATTGGTTAATTTGTTAGTTGGTATCGTTGGTGGAGTTCTTGGAGGATGGTTGTTAGGAGGTACGCTTAGTAACTTGATTCCGATTCCGTATGTTGGTGAAATTATCACTGCTGCGATCGGTTCTATTATTCTTTTGTGGGGTATATCTCTTTTAAAGAGGAAATAAGATTTAGTAAAAAGAGCGTCTATCCTTAGGATGGACGTTTTTTTTGTTGGGATATGATGAAAAAAAAGAGCATATCCGTGTTGGGGGGATATGCTCAGTCTTTACGAAAGAAGAGTTTCTTTCCGAGCTAATCAAATCTTTTTGACAAATTCAGACTTTAAACCCATTGCTCCGATTCCATCGATTTTGCAGTCGATGTTGTGGTCACCATCCGTCAAACGGATGTTTTTCACTTTTGTGCCGACTTTCACGACCAAGGATGTCCCTTTGATTTTAAGGTCTTTGATGACTGTCACGGTGTCGCCGTCTTGCAAAATATTTCCGTTTGCATCTTTCACTACGTTGGAAGACTCCTCTTCAGCAACCTCTTCTGGATTCCACTCGTATGCGCATTCTGGGCAGACGAGAAGGTTTCCATCCTCGTAAGTGTACTCGGAATTACATTTCGGGCAGTTTGGTAATTGATCCATTATTATAAATTTTAGTTAATATTTCTGCAAAGATAATCTTTTGAAGGGAATTTTAAAGCGAGAACTAATCAGTTGGCATACTTGTTTAAAGAGTTTTTGATTTTAGGGTGGACATTCTCTTTTCATGTTCAATATATGTCTCCTCTCCATTAAATTTCGCCCAATCCTATGAAATCACGTTCAAAACCAATAATTTGCCATAAGGAAGTTGTTTGATGGGGATCATTGCTAAAATAATACTTTTATT
>CALFTM010000049.1 GCA_937916355.1 uncultured Bacteroidales bacterium | reverse complement strand
CACGCTCATAATCCACCTGACGGATGTTCACACGCCACGCATACTCCTTGAGGAAACTTTCCTCGTATGCATCGATTCTGTCATCTGTGGCGAAGATTTCAAACAAGGTGGAAAGAAGCTCCAACCTGTCTTGGTATTTATTATTTTGAATGATTTCAACGCAATATTTCCGAATGTTAGATTTGTTGAATTTAGGGTCATTTATGAATTCGTAAAGTTTTGTTATGCAGTATTGGACATCTGTTTTATCGGGAATGTTTTTTGTGAAAAATTTTTTCGCTACATTCATTTCCTCTTTTGTAGGCTTTTGATCATTCATTACGGCGCAAGCTATAAGTCCAATGAACGGATTATATCTTCCAACGCGAAGCTCGTCCTCCCATTTTTTCTCCAAACTATGTTTTAACGATACAATAAGTACTGCCAAACAAAAATACACTATAAGAATTAAAACAACTACCATGCTGAAAAATTAGAGGAAGTGAAATCATTCATTTTAGAAAATCATTGAAATCCCTCCCATGAAGTTAAATCCGTGTTGTGTGTAGCCATACCAGTTTGAATATTTTTGGTTGGCGATATTGTCGAAATTCACAAAGAAGTTGAGCCAGTTGAGCAGTCTGTAGTCTGCTCCCACGCAGATGTTGTGGGCGGTAGGCAACTTGACTTTTTCATCATTGACCAAAGCATATTTGCCAGCCTCCATAAGGTAACCTAATCTAAAGCGCAGGTGGTTTGTCGCCAAGAATGTTCCTTCTACGTTCATTTTCCATTTTGGGTTATGCCAAGCCTCCTCAACCTCTTTCACATTCCATTTGTTAAATTCTCCGTTAAAATGCAAATTGAGGCGATTGTTCCATGCATAGTTTGCCGAAAGACCAGCATTCAGCACACCAGCTTTTTTGTCGTAGACAACATCAAACTCGTTGCGGACAATGCCAGAGGTAGTGTCGCAACGGTTAATGAAGAAATAAGGGTTGTCTATCAGTTTGTAACCGGCGTGAAGGTCCATATTGACACGTTTAGCGATTTTGAAAGTCAGACCCACATACGCATCTATTGGGATGTAGCTATCTTCCACTCTGGTGTTGGGTGCTATATAGAGATTTTCTTCTGTGATTTTTTGGTAATTGTTTACGGTGTAGTCTCCCGTTACACCTGCATAGACATAAAGTATGTCTTTGATGAGCTTAGCCTTTCCAAAAACATTCGGTGTAACCGCCCCCTTCTTTCCTTGATTGATGCTGAATGCACCTTTCACTCCCACGGTGATCTCTCCCAAGTCCCCGGAAAAGTAGTAGTGAGGTAAGAGTTTGATGAGAGTATAGTTATTGAGCGTTTCGCCTCTTTCGAAAGTATATTTCTCGTTCTCTTCCGGAAGTCCCATGATGATATTGTGCATATCGAAAGTGAAGTGGAGAGAGGAGTTGTCGAAGCGGTACGAACCATACAGATTGGTGTGGATGGTATGTTCAAAAAGATCCTGTTTGTTTGCGAAAAGGTGGTAGCTGGCTTGCAGGTCATATTTCCATTTGGAGATATACTCTTTGCTTCTGAATCGGAAGTTCACTCCCAGTCGGTTGTAGACTTGCTTTAGGGAGTCGTTGTCTGTATTTGTGATGCTGTCTTCCGCCAATTTTTGCATGAGGGAGTCGTATCCATAATATTTGAGAACATTATTCTTACCGTAGACGAACGTGCTGAACTCTTTGTTGTTTTTGATTGCGTGCGAGTAGGAGATTTTTGCACGGGTATTACAGTTTGTCGCCTTGCTTTCTAAAGTTGCCGGTAGTTTCTCGTACAACTTATCAGTCAGTTTCACATCTCCGAACGAGGAGTTGTGTAAAACGTGGAAATCGAGCAAGTTGCGCTTGTTTTTTACGATAGGCGTGTAGAGTTCACCCAAGAATGAGGAGTATGTTCCGGCACCAATTCGAGCGAATCTCTCCTTGCCGTTTTTTTCCTTTTCTGGCGCAGGGATTGCGTATGGCAAAGTTGGAATCGAACTTGGTTTGATGACGTATGAGGTTGTCCACACTGAAAAATCGTGGGTGCGTTTAGGAGTTGGGATGTCTTCCAATTCAGGCATTGTGCTGATTTTACCAGACTCTTTGATGACGGGATTGTATTCCTTTACTACCTCGATGTTTCTTTGGATGGTCACATCTTCGCCGGTGCCGTTTACAGGGATTGAATCCTGTGAAAATGCAGAATAAGAGATACCTAATAAGCCGAATATAATTAAAATACGTTTTTCCATATTACTTTTACTTGGGTTCTAAAATTATTTGTTAGTGGTCTCGTTGGTTGGTTCTGCCACCACCTTCTCTGCCTCTTTTTTCTCAATTTTTTCGAGGCGGATTTTAATCTCTGTTGAAATGTCGCTTTTGCCAGAATAGTTTTCACGGACACTCAGCAGGTATTGTTTCGCTTCAAACTCTCTGTTGTCTTCCACATATATATCAGACAAGAGGATGAAGCTCTTTGCCAACCAATATTGGTGAGGAGTGTTTTTGTCGATAAATTCAAAAATCTCCTTTTCAGACTTCTTCAAATCGTTCATGAAGAAGTAATATTCCGCCACACGATACTTCGATTCAGCTCCATATTCGTCCATGCAGTTGGTTGAAAGTTCTTGGTAATCCTTTAACGCATTGGCTGAGTCACCTTTCAGTTCGTAGGCTTTCGCCCTTGAGTAGATGGCTTCACGGACAATTCCGGGGTCTAACTTATCACTTTGGATGATGGCGTTGGCTGCCAAAATCGTCTCGTCACTTTTCCCTAACATATTGTTGCAACGGAGAATGCCAATTTTTGCCGCCAAGCGGTTTTCTGCGTTTTGGGCGATTGTGTCGAGTGTCGACATGGTCTCGATGGCGGCAGAATAGCGGTGGGTGTCAAATAGGATCTCTGACAATCTTTTCAGAGCCTCTTCTCGATCGGGGTATCCCACCTGTTTTGCAATGATTCGGTATTCAGTTTCTGCCATCTCTTTATTGCCTAAATTATAATAGCAGTTGGCGATGTTGAAATGGGCGTTGTAGACGAATCCGCTGTTCGGGTATTTGTTGATGTAGTTACCAAAGCTGGTGATCGCCTTTTCGTACATTCCCTTCTCATATTGTCGTTCTGCCGCCATGTAGGTGAGGGAGTCTTGCTCCGATTTTTCAAATTTCACCAATCCGTTGAGGGTCTCAACGTATGCGGCATACCCATCTATGTCATTCTGCTCGAAATAGATGTTTTTCAGACCTGAGATGGAAGCCCTTGCCTCTGCGCTGTTAGGGAAGTTTTTGATGATCTCCTTGTAGGTGGAGATGGCGTTGTTGTAGTTGCCCAACTCGTCATAGAGCATGGCGGTTTGTAGTTGCCCTTTTCGGCTCAACGGGCTGTGGGGGTACTCTTTGTTCAACGCCTCATAAGTGCTGATGGCTTTCTCCTTCTTTTCCATCATGACGTAGGAACGTCCGATTTCATATTTTGCGTCAGCCAGATATTCAGATTGGGGGAATGCTTTTATGAGCTTCTCCATGGTGCTGATTTTCCCGTTGTAGTCTTTTTTTAGTCCTAAGATGAAGCCCTCTTGGAAGCAGGCGTAATCTGCCCCCGGCCCTCTTAATGAGTAGACTTGCGCATAGTTTTTGGCTGCATCGTCGTAAGAGCGTTGGTTGAAATAGCAGTCGCCGATACGGTTGGTTGCGTCAGCGATGAGGGTTTGGTTCTCCTCTTCCAAGTTGACGTACTTTCTGAACCAAATTAAAGCGTCGTTATACCTCTTTTGGGTGAAATTTGCATAACCGATATTGTAGTGGGCAAGGTTGAACTCTTTGCAACTGCGTGCTCCCACTGAATTTACGAAAGCGGTGAAATCTTTAGATGCCTTGTCGTAGTCTTTCAGTTTGTAGTATGCCTCGCCCCTCCAGAACATCGTTGAGGCGGCCAGCTTGTTGTTGTATTTGGCATCTTTCAGGGACTCGTCGAATGCTTGAATAGCCCCTTCGTAATCATTGTTGATGAAATTTTGGACACCGAGGCTGTGGGTGATCTGTTGGCGTGCCTCATAGATCGCCAATGTCTTATCTTCAATCTTTTGGATGGAAGCCAATGCCTCTTTGTAGTTTTTGGTGGTGAGGTATAGGTTCACCATGTAGTTGTATACCTTGTTGCGGTAGCGAGACTCTGGGAAGTTTTCGAGGAATGTCTCGAATGCCCTGATGGATTCGTTGAAAGGGGAGTATGATTGTTGATAGATGATCAGCGCGTAATTGAACTGCGCCTCCTCCTTTACATTCTTTTCAAAATCCATTCTGCCGGCAGACTCGAAGCAAAGACGTGCATTATTCAGATTTTCATCTTTAATATAACAAGAACCGAGGTATAAGTAGGCGTTCTGGCTCATTGCGTCGTCGATGGAAGTGACCGCTTGGAAACAATCTATCGCATTTACATAATCACCCACTTGATAGTAGGAGTTACCCAGCATGTACATATTGTTGCGCATCACCTGCTCGCTGCCATCTTGGTAGAGAGAGAGGTATTTGATGGTGTTGGGGTAGTCCTTCTTTTGATAGTAGCACTCTCCCAATATTCTGTAGACCTCCATATTGTTCGCATTAGAAGAGTCTTTTTTCAATAAAGCCTCCCCCGCAGAGAGTACCTTTTCGTAATCCCTTTGTACATAGTAGATCTGGAACAGATAGTAGGGTACGACCTTTTCGTACTCTGCCAGATTTTGCAGCTTCTCAAACACAGGTTGTGCGGCAGTGTAGTTTTTATTCAAATAGTCGATGTACGCCTTATAATATTGTGCCGATAAATTATACTTTGTCGAATCAGAAAGAAGCAGCTCGAATTGTTCTTTCGCTTTACTCTCATTTTTAGTTTCAAGCAGCGAAAAACCATTTTTGAAGAGGAAGTCATTTTGTTCCTTTTTCGGTAGCCTTTTATAGTCGCACTGACCGAAGAGCTCCTTTGCCTCCGCATACTGATGTTTGGAGAATGCCATCGCCCCCTTTAGGTAGTAGGCACGACTGGCATGGATGGAGTTCGGGTTGTTTTTCAAAAAGTTGGATAGTTTTTTCCATGCATCCCTTGCCCCCATTTCGTAGGCACAGCAGGCTATGTAGTACTCCGTTTCTCCATAATTTGGCGAACGGTCTTTTTCAATGTGGGAGATGTATTCGCTGAATTTATGGCTGGCGGCACTATATTGTTTCACTTCAAATAGTTCGCATCCCTCAATGAATAACCTGTCTGTCCGACAGTAGTCGTTAGAATTTTGTGCATAGGCACTAAAAACACACATGGCAGAGCCAATGATTGTGCATGATAACAAAGCGACATTAACAAGAATTTTTCTCATCTGACTTCCTGAAATTTGATTTATCGACAAAGATAAACAAAAAATGAGAGGTTTATTGTATCTTTGCAACTGAATAAAGAAAGAATATGGGATTATTTAGCATTTTTTCAAAAGAAAAGAAAGAGACCTTGGATAAGGGACTCGAAAAAACTAAGGAGAGTTTCCTCTCTAAGATTGCTCGTGCAGTAGTTGGAAAGACGAAAGTGGACGATGAGGTCTTGGATAATCTGGAGGAGGTTCTTATCACTTCTGATGTCGGAGTTGATACAACTCTGAGGATAATTGAACGCATAGAAAAGCGTGTGGCAAAAGACAAGTATGTCAATACGGAGGAGTTGAACGCTATTCTTAAAGACGAGATCGCCTCTTTGTTGGAGGAGAATAACACCACTGATGAGGAGGAATTTTCAGTTCCTGAAAACGCCTCTCCTTATGTCATCATGGTGGTGGGTGTGAATGGAGTCGGTAAAACGACAACGATCGGAAAACTTGCATATCAGTTCAAAAAGGCTGGTAAGAAGGTCTATTTGGGTGCAGCGGATACTTTCCGTGCAGCAGCAGTCGACCAGTTGGTGATTTGGGGAGAAAGAGTGGGTTGCCCTGTCGTGAAACAAAAAATGGGTGCCGACCCAGCTTCTGTCGCATTCGATACGTTGTCTTCTGCCAAGGCGAATGGTGCGGATGTTGTCATCATTGATACTGCCGGAAGGTTGCACAACAAGGTGAACTTGATGAACGAGCTGACTAAGATTAAGCAGGTGATGAGGAAAATCATGCCGGATGCTCCGCATGATGTGCTTCTGGTCTTGGATGGCTCTACAGGACAAAATGCTTTTGAACAGGCTAAACAGTTCACCAAGGCTACGGAGGTCTCCTCTTTGGCCATTACCAAATTGGACGGTACTGCAAAGGGTGGTGTCGTGATTGGAATTTCAGACCAGTTTAAGATTCCAGTGAAGTATATCGGAGTGGGTGAAGGAATCGACCATCTGCAGGTGTTTAACAAAAAGGAGTTTGTCGATTCTCTGTTTAAGTAAGTGTAACGAGGGAGGGTAGTTGACCATGAAAGGGACGAGTGGAGTTGACATTGTCAGTTTGGGCTGTTCCAAGAATCTTGTGGATTCGGAATTTTTGGCCAAGCAGTTGGAACTGTCTGGCTACGAGGTGCAGTTTGACCCAAAGGTTCCTTCGGGTCGTATCGTCGTCGTGAATACTTGCGGATTTATCGGGGATGCTAAAGAGGAGTCTGTCAACACGATATTAGAGTATGTTGAGGCAAAAAAGAGTGGCGTGATCGATAAATTGTTTGTCATGGGTTGCTTGTCCGAACGTTATGCAGAAGATTTGGCATTGGAGATTCCGGAGGTGGATAAGTTTTATGGCAAGTTTGCTTGGAAGGATATTTTGGCTGATCTTGGCCAGCAATATCAGGAGCAGTATTCTATCGAGCGCAGTTTGTCCACTCCTGCTCATTATGCCTACGTTAAGATTGCGGAAGGTTGTAATCAGCATTGTGCGTATTGTGCGATTCCTATCATAACCGGGCGATATAAGTCGAGACCGATGGAGGAGATCGTTTTAGAGGTTGAATGGCTTGTTTCTCAAGGTGTGAAGGAGTTTCAGATTATTGCGCAAGACCTCACCTCATACGGTAAGGATTTGTATGGAGATTACAATATCGCTGAGTTAGTAGAAAAAATATCTGACATAGATGGTGTTGAATGGATTCGTCTGCACTATGCTTATCCTACGCATTTCCCATACGATTTGTTACGCGTCATCAGAGAACGGAAGAATGTCTGCAAATATCTCGACATTGCTCTGCAGCATATCAATAATGATGTGTTGAAGTCGATGAAGCGTAGAATCACCAAACAGGAGACTCTCGATTTGATAGAGAGGGTGCGAAAAGAGGTTCCCGGCATCTGTTTGCGAACTACGCTTATGGTCGGATACCCCGGTGAAACCGAGAGCCAATTCGCTGAATTGTGTGATTTCGTCAGAGAGGTGCGGTTCGATCGTATGGGGGCGTTCCAATATTGTGAGGAGGATGGTACTCCGGCTGCAAAGTTGGAGGATGATGTGCTACCAGAAGAGAAGTTGCGTCGTTATGAGGAGCTGATGATGATTCAAGAAAACATCATGGAGGATCTGAATGCACAAAAAGTTGGAAAGATATTGAAAGTGGTGATAGATGGAGTTGAAGATGGATACTATGTGGGGCGTACGGAGTATGATTCGCCCGATGTGGATTCAGATGTTTTGATAGCAGTTGATGAAGTAGAGTTGGAGATAGGGGCTTTTTATGAGGTGAGGATTACTGATTCCGAATGTCTGTCCTTGTATGGTACAGTTGTCGGAGTTTGAAATAGGGAGTGTTCTGCAAATTCCAAAAAACTCTTCGAAATGAATTTATAGAACCCATTGTAAATATTCGATGAAATCGTAAAAAATAGAATATTATGTGTAAAAAAATAGGTTTGTTATCCATATTGATGGTTTTGTTCTGGTCGTGTAAGGACGAATACACTTATGTGACCAATGTGACGGAGAAGGTCTACACCAATAATTATTATTTGGAAAATCAGATGGAGCCGGTTACAGAGGACATTCGACCTGACTTTTTAAAGGAGGGAGACTCAGTGGCTGTTTTTGCCATTTCAAATTCTGTTTCGGAGTCCGATTTGAAAAATGGAATTAGTGTTTTAGAGAGTTGGGGCTTGAAGGTTTTGTGTGCGGACAACCTATATAAGGTGGATGGACGATATGCAGGGACTCAGAGCGAGAGAATCGAAGGATTGCAAAAATTGGTGGATAATCCCAATCTAAAGGCTCTTATTGCAGCAAGAGGCGGTTATGGAGCGTCTCAAGTGATTCCTTATATTGATTTTTCAAAGTTTGAAAAAAAACCGAAGTGGGTGGTCGGTTTTAGCGATGTCACCTCATTTCATGCCGCTTTGAATAATAAGGGAATCGAAACGATTCATGGACCGATGGTCAATGCGATGACCCATGCGGAGAGTGTGAAAAGTTTGCGTGAAGCACTCTTTGGCAATTTAAAAAGCCACACTTTCACTACCAATAAGCATTGTGTAGAGGGCGAGGCAGAAGGTCGTTTGGTTGGAGGAAACCTCTCTATCATCTATAGCTTGGGAGGAACATTTTTCGATTTGAATGTGCGTGATGCGATTTTGTTGATTGAAGATGTGGGTGAAAGCAACTACCATATTGAACGAATGATGATCAATCTGAAGCTTAGCGGAAAATTGGAGTGCGTCAAGGGTGTGATTGTAGGTGATTTTACGAGAACGACACAAGGAGTTGACGATTCCATCGAGGAAATTATGGAGAGAGAACTATCTCCATTGGGCATTCCTGTTTTGTATGGAGCAAATTTTGGTCATGACACAAAAAATCTGGCGACCTACTTGGGAAGAAAGGTGAAATTAGAGGTGGGTTCAGATAAATCAACTGTTACTTTCCAATAGTTTAAAAACTGAAAATTCAGCGGGCAGATGGCAAAAACGAAATCGGTCTATGTATGCCAAAATTGTGGCGCAGAAGCTCCCAAATGGGTTGGTAAATGTCCTAGTTGCGGAGAGTGGAACACTTATGTTGAGGAGGTAGTCCGAAAAGAAAAAAATACGGTTTCATCGGGTTTATTACCCAACGAGAAAAATAAACCCCAACTGATTCATGAGATTGTTTCCACAGAGGAGGTGAGGAATGACACAGGAAACAATGAGTTCAATCGTGTGCTGGGAGGTGGTATTGTCCCCGGCTCGTTGACGTTGATAGGAGGAGAGCCGGGCATTGGGAAGTCTACGCTGATTTTGCAGATTGTTTTGCAGCTACGCGGAAAACGAACATTGTATGTTTCAGGAGAGGAGAGTACAAAGCAACTCAAATTGAGGGCTGACAGACTCAACGTGCAGAATAATCAGGAGTGTTACATCGTAAGCGAAACCTCATTAGAACAAATTTTCGTACATATTCAGAATGTAAAACCTGATTTAGTGATAATCGACTCCATCCAGACCATTTCGACGGAGTCTGTGGAGTCTTCTCCGGGAAGTGTTTCGCAGGTGCGAGAGTGTTCTGCAGCTATTTTGAAATATGCCAAGGAGAGTGGTGTGCCGGTGATTTTGGTAGGACACATCAACAAGGAGGGGAGCATTGCAGGTCCGAAAGTCTTGGAGCATATTGTCGATACTGTTTTGCAATTTGAAGGGGATCAGCACTATATGTACCGAATTTTACGTTCCATAAAAAATCGTTTTGGAAGTACGGCAGAATTGGGGATTTACGAAATGCAGCAGTCTGGCTTGCGAGAGGTGAGCAACCCTTCTGAATTGTTGTTGAGTAATAACCATGAGGGATTGAGCGGAACGGCGATTGGTGCAGCAATAGAAGGAGTTCGTCCCTTTTTGATAGAGGTGCAATCACTTGTGAGTACGGCAGCATACGGAACTCCGCAGCGTTCTGCGACAGGGTTTGATACCCGTCGGTTGAATATGCTTTTGGCGGTTCTGGAGAAAAGAGTCGGTTTTAAGTTGGCGCAGAAGGATGTTTACCTGAATATCGCTGGAGGATTGAGAATCAATGACCCTGCAATTGATTTGGCAATCATCTCTTCAATTCTATCATCTAACATGGATATTGCAATCGACGGACAGACTTGCCTGACGGGCGAAGTAGGTCTTTCAGGTGAAATCAGACCTGTGAATCGAATTGAACAGAGAATCTCAGAGGCGGAAAAATTAGGATTCAAGAGAATAATTTTACCTGAATACAAAAATATTTCGATAAAAAATCGTTCTATAGAAGTATGCTTCGCCAAAAAAGTGGAGGATGCGTTCAAGTATTTGTTCGGATAATCTTGAAATCTTACTTAAAAACTCATGATGAAACCGCTTGTTTTTATTTTTTTTATTTTCTTGTCTTGTTTAAATTGCTTTGCGCAGATAAACACAGAGAGGGTTTTGTCCATCGGACGAAATGCGCTCTATTTTGAAGACTATGTTTTGTCTATCCAATATTTCAATCAGGTTATTAAGGTTAAACCATACCTTGCAGAACCTTATTTTTACAGGGGAGTCGCAAAAATCAGTTTGGAAGACTATTCAGGTGCGGAAGAGGATTGTTCGTTAGCTTTAGAGAGAAATCCCTTTTTGAGTGAGGCATATCGTTGCAGAGGTGTGGCTCGTGTCTATCTGAAGAAGTTAGAAGAGGCTCGTTCAGACTTTGAAAAAGGGTTGGAGTTTTCTCCAAATAACAAAAACCTGCTTTTGTGTAAGGGGTATGCCTCCATGCAAAATGAAGATTATCAACGGGCGGTTGAAGATTTTTCGGCGGCTATAAAATCTTTCCCTCGTTTCAAAGAGGCTTTTTTGAACAGGGGGTATGCTTATTTTCAGATGGAGGACACCCTGAATGCCTTGTCGGATTTTGAACAGGTTCTGAAATTAGATGCTTTTAACGCAGATGGGTTGGCGGCAAGAGGACTCCTCCGCTATAGGCAGGGGCTCTATAAAGATGCGCTGGCAGATTATGATAAAGCCATCCACATAGAACCGTATCGTACGAATTACTACCTCAATAGAAGTTTGGTGCGCTATCAGTTGTTGGATTTGAGAGGAGCGATGGATGATTACGATCATGTGATTAAATTAGACCCTTACAATGTTATGGCATACTATAACCGAGGTGTCTTAAGAAATGAGGTGGGTGACAAAAACAGGGCAATAGAGGATTTTGACCGAGTGATTGAATATGAGTCGGATAACTATTTTGCACTTTATAACCGTGCTATCATACAAAATGAGATCGGAGAGCTTGATAAGGCGATTAAAGATTATGATGAAATCATCCGCTCTTATCCTGATTTTTACCCGGCATACTACGGAAGAGGTGAGGCGAAAATGAAAAAAATGGATAAAAAAGGGGCAGAGATAGATTTCAATACGGCACTCTATTTGAGAAATAAGGAAGAAAAAAAATCTCCTGAAAAAAGTGCCGAGGGGGCTACCCGTAAAAAGTCAAACAAAAATTTGAAGAACTACAAAAAATTGGTTGTCGCCGATAAAGAAGAACAAAATCGTAGATTGACTTATAAAAATGAGTCGAGAGGAAAGGTGCAAAATGTGAATTTCAACATAGAACCTGAAAAAAGCTTTACTTTCACCTATTATCCGGTGAAACGGGCAGATTTCCAACGGCCGTTTTATTTTAACTCCACAGTGGAGAAACTAAATCGTTCGGGCAAATTCTCAAAAGAACTCTTCCTCTCTAATGCGGTTCGCACAGAGAATCTTAATTTGGAAAATATATTCAAAGAGATTGAGACGATTTCAAAAAAAATAGAGGGACAACCATCTGCGGAGTTGTTCTTTGAGCGGGCGATGCTCTATGCTCTTATCTCAGATTTTGATGGTTCCATCGAGGATTATGATCGGGCAATAGCAAGTTCTTCCCAAGAAGAAAAGGCTTATTATTATTTTATGAGAGCCAACACGAGAATGGGGAAAATTGAATATGATTTTTCGTTGAAAGATGAGTTGGAGATAAAGGAGCTCACTGAAAAATCAGACTTTAATTTTAACAATAAAGTGCAGTTGGATCTGGTGGTGAAAGATTATGAAAAGGCCAATGAACTATCACCCGACTTCGCTTTTGCTTGGTTCAACAGAGGGAATACCCTCTATTTGCTGCAAGATTATCGAACTGCCATTGCCAATTACACTAAATCGATAGAAAAAGAGTCGGATTTCGCTGAAGCCTACTTCAACAGAGGTCTCTGTTATGTGAAAATAGGCGAAAACTCAAAAGGAATCGAAGATTTGAGTAAGGCCGGAGAATTGGGGATATATGTAGCTTATAATGTCATAAAAAGGTTCAGAGAATAAAAAAATGCGTGTTTCGGTGGACAAAAATTGACGTGAGTTTTATTTGTAGCCAATTTTTTTGTTACTTTGCGGAAGTTTTCGATATAGGTGCGATTATGCAAAAAAATTTGGTTATAGTAGAGTCTCCTGCTAAGGCGAAGACCATTGAAAAGTTTTTGGGAAGTGACTACAAAGTGATGTCAAGCTTTGGGCACATTCGTGATTTGAAAAAGAAGGGTACTGGTGTTGATATTGAAAACAACTTTGCTCCCGATTATGAAGTGCCGGAGGACAAAAAATCTTTGGTGGCTGAATTGAAAAAGTTGTCTAAAGCCGCAGAGACTGTTTGGCTCGCATCCGATGAGGACCGCGAAGGGGAGGCTATTGCGTGGCATTTGGCTGAAGTTTTAGGATTGGAAAAAGAGCGTACCCGTCGTATTGTGTTCCATGAAATCACTAAGAATGCGATTTTGTATGCCATAGAAAATCCAAGAGATATTGATGAAAACCTTGTGTGCGCACAGCAGGCTCGTCGTGTGCTGGACCGTATCGTAGGTTTTGAATTGTCTCCCATATTGTGGAAAAAGGTAAAACCGTCTTTGTCCGCCGGTCGTGTACAGTCGGTTACCGTTCGGTTGATAGTGGATAGAGAGCGAGAGATACAACATTTTGAGGCAACCTCCTCTTATCGTGTCAGAGCCACTTTCGTGGTGACTGATGAAAAGGGGAAGCCAGTTGAGTTGAAGGCAGATCTTTCAGAGCGGTTGAAGACAAAAGAAGAGGCCATCGCATTTTTGGAGAAATGCAAGGATGCTAAGTTTGTCGTAGAAAATGTGGAGAAAAAGCCTTTAAAGCGATACCCTGCTGCTCCTTTTACCACTTCAACCCTCCAACAAGAGGTGGCTCGTAAGTTGGGCTACTCTGTCTCCCAGACAATGTCCATCGCACAAAAATTGTACGAGTCAGGAAAAATCACCTATATGCGTACAGATTCCGTCAATCTTTCCAATCTTGCACTGAATGCCGCAAGGGAGGAGATTTGCACAATAATGGGTGAAAAGTACCACCATACTCGTCATTACCAAACGAAATCAAAAGGGGCGCAGGAGGCGCATGAGGCAATTCGTCCAACTTATATCAATCAGCATGAGATAGAGGGAACTACTCAGGAGAAGAGACTTTACGATTTGATTTGGAAACGTACTGTTGCGTCACAAATGGCTGATGCAGAATTGGAAAAGACTTCGATAACCATCGGTTTGGAGGGTGTGCCAGATAAAAAGTTTGTCGCCGAGGGGGAGGTCTTGTTGTTTGACGGTTTCTTGCGTCTTTACATGGAGTCTACTGATGATGAGGATACACATGAAGAGGATAATTTGTTGCCTCCTTTGAGGATGGGTGATGCCTTGGATAATGTGGCTTTGGTTGAGGCGTGTCAACGCTATTCGCAACGCCCAGCGAGATATACAGAGGCAAGTTTGGTGCGTAAGTTGGAGGAGCTTGGTATCGGTCGTCCGTCTACTTATGCAACGACAATCTCCACAATTCAGAATAGAGGGTATGTTGTGCGAGAAGATCGTGAGGGTGTTGAACGTTCGTACAATGTTATCTCATTAGCGAACTCAGCTATCACGGAAGAAGAGAAGGTGGAAGTCTATGGTCAGGAGCGTTCTAAACTTTTCCCAACTGATATAGGTATTGTTGTGAATGACTTCCTACAAGAATATTTCCCGGCGATTTTGGATTATAATTTCACAGCAAATGTGGAGAAAACCTTCGATGAAATCGCAGAAGGTAAAGAGGTGTGGACTTCCTCTTTGGACGATTTTTACAAGACGTTCCATCCTACTGTTGAAAATGCAATTCAAAATTCAGAACGCAAAGTGGGTGAACGTCAGGTGGGTGTCGACCCTGTGAGCGGCAAGCCCGTTTTTGTGAAGATTGGTCGCTTTGGCCCTGTAGCACAAATCGGTAGTGCGGAGGACGAAGAAAAACCGCTATTTGCTTCGCTCCGAAAGGGGCAGTCTTTGGAGACCATCACATTTGAAGAGGTGATGGATCTTTTCAAGTTGCCGAGGGATATTGGGGAGTACGAAGGGAAAACACTCACCATCGGAATCGGACGATTTGGTGCGTACGTCAGACATAATTCAAAATTCTATTCTTTGAAGAAAGAGGATGACCCGATGCAGATAACTGTCGAACGGGCAATTGAATTGATTGAAGAGAAGCGCGAACGTGAGGCAAATAAATTTATTAAAATTTTTGAAGCGGAGGGCATAGAGGTTTGTAAAGGACGTTTTGGCCCTTACCTCGCATACAATGGTGCAAATTACAAATTGTCTAAAGACATAGACCCATCTGCCCTTTCTGCGGAAGAGTGTCTTGAAATCATTGAGAAACAAGGTATTAAAGCACCAAAGACCAAAAGAGGAGTTAAGTCTGCTAAAACCAAGGAGACAAAGGAGGAGAAAAAAACTGTTGCAAAAAAGACAACTAAAAAAGCTGCAACTAAAACAAAATCCACCAAGTCCAAAAAGGTAGAAAATTAAGAAATTTTAAAAAAAAGTGATAGAAAGGTGGTTTTATAGCCACCTTCTTTTTATATTTGGGGTATGGAAGCAATAACGTTGAAATTTTTGAGGTATGTTGGGTATGAAACGACATCAGACGAGACACAAACAAAGTCGCCCACAACAGTCGGACAGCTTTTCTTGGCGAATGCCTTGAAAAGTGAGTTGGAGGAGATGGGAGCTTCGAATGTCAATATTGATGTCAACGGATACCTTACCGCAACAATACCTGCAACGACTAAAAAGTCTTGCCCGGTCGTCGGATTCATCGCGCATTTAGACACCAGTCCAGAGGTGTCGGGTGCGGAAGTGAAGCCTCGTGTTGTCATGTACACTGGTGACGACATACCATTAGGCTCTTGTGGGAAGGTGTTGTCCCCCTCCAGAAGTTTAGAACTGAACAATTACCTTAACGAGCATATTATCGTTACCGATGGTAATACTCTGCTTGGGGCAGATGACAAAGCGGGTATCGCAGAAATCATGCACATGGCGGAATATTTCTTGCAGAATCCGCAAGTGGAACATGGAACGATAAAAATTGCTTTCACGCCAGATGAGGAGATTGGACGAGGAGCTGATTTGTTGGATGTGGAGAAATTTGGGGCAGATTGGGCATACACCATAGATGGTGGTGAAGTGGGAGAATTGGAGTTTGAGAATTTTAACGCAGCTTCTGCCTTGGTCGTCATAAAAGGAATAAATGTCCATCCCGGTACTGCCAAGGGGAAGATGGTCAATGCAGTCCGAATCGCATCGGAGTTCGTTTCATTGCTCCCTTCATTACAAATTCCAGAATCTACAGATGGGTACGAAGGATTTATTCATTTGCTTAAATTGGAAGGAGATGTTGAATCAGCCTCTATGAAATTGATTGTCCGAGATCATGATGAAGGTTGCTTCAATGCGAAAAAAGAGCGACTGAAAGAGATTGCAGCACAGCTGGGCGAAAAATATCCAAGGGCGGAGATCTCGTTGGAGATAAATGACCAGTATCGGAACATGTCCGAAAAGATCAGGCCAGTCATGCACATTGTCGAATTGGCAAAAGAGGCTATGGAGGATTTAGGTATTACGCCTAAAGTGAAACCGATACGAGGAGGGACTGATGGAGCTAATCTCTCGTTCAAGGGATTACCTTGTCCGAACCTTTTTGCAGGAGGAGTGAATTTTCATAGTTGTTATGAATTTTTGCCGGTTTCATCGTTGGAAAAGGCTGCGAATGTCATGATTGAGATATGTAAGAAAGTGGTGAATATTGAAAAAAAGGAGTAGTAGATGGTGGATTGGAAGAAGTTAATGATTTTTTTCAGTTTGGTTTTACTCCCATTTCATTTTTTTGGGAAGAGTAATTATGAGGTGTTGAAGTTATGGGATTCTTCACGTTCGATTAATGAAAGACGTTCTGAATTGAGGGTGTTTTTCCCTTCAGAGGAGAAAAAACGTAGCGAAACCTGCATTTTAATATGTCCGGGAGGTAGTTATCACCATTTAGGATTGGTGAACGAAGGCAGTGAGGTGGCCTCCTACTTCAATGAGTGGGGGATGATTTCGGTCGTTTTGCGGTATAGGGTGTCTATGTGGGGAAATCACCATCCGGCGATGATAGAGGATTTTCAACGGGCGATGATGATATTACGAGGAAAGATGGACGAATGGGGAGTGAGAAATATCGGAGCAATCGGTTTTTCTGCAGGAGGGCATTTGGTCACATTAGGAGGTGCGACGCACAATGATTATTTGTCTTCAAGAGGTTTGGACACGAAAGGCATCGAGCTTCGTCCGGAGTTCGTCTGTCCGATTTACCCTGTAGTATCTTC
Source organism: uncultured Bacteroidales bacterium (assembly GCA_937916355.1). GTDB lineage: Bacteria > Bacteroidota > Bacteroidia > Bacteroidales > Paludibacteraceae > UBA1181. The sequence goes on along the minus strand of CALFTM010000049.1, from coordinate 47,420 downwards.
CGAAGAAGAGGTCTCCCACAAAAAATCATTTAAAAATTTTTTGTCGTGGAGAGCTTCTGAAAAAGAGAGGCAGAAATTTTCCATGGAACTTTGCATTCCAGATGACATGCCACCTTCTTTCATTTTAGCATGTAAGGATGACGATGTGGTGGATTACCAAAATAGCGAGCTTTTGCATAAGGCTATGAAGGAGCAGAACATCAATTGCAAGTTTTATCTCTTTGAAAAGGGCGGTCATGGATTTGGTACGAATCGGACAATAAGTGATGAGACGAGAAATTGGGGGGAGCTTTTAGTGCAATGGTTAGAAGAGAATGAGTTTATTTAGTATTTATTAAAAAGATGTGTGATATGAGGAAATTTCAACCAGAAATAGAATTTCAGCCGAGAGAGGTGATAAAGAAATATCAAGAGCAAAGGCTAAAAGAGGCTTTGGAATACTTGTCTGCACGTTCTCCTTTTTACCAGAGGATGTTTGCGGAAAATCGTATCGACATTACAAAAATCCGCACTTTGGAGGATCTGACCGTTATCCCCTTGACCACCAAGGAGGATTTGCAGAAATATAACAAGGATTTCTTCTGTGTTGAACCATCTGAAATCAGAGATTACATCACCACTTCTGGAACGCTTAGTGACCCTACTACCTTTGCTGTGACGGACAAGGATTTGGATCGGTTGGCTTATAATGAGGCAATCTCTTTCACAGGAGCAGGAGGACATAGCGGCGAGGTTTATCAGTTGATGACTACCATCGACAAACGGTTTATGGCTGGTTATGCTTATTGTTTGGGTATTAGGATGATGGGGGCTGGTCTGATTCGCGTGGGAAATGGTATTCCGGAACTTCAATGGGATACGATTATGAGGTTGAAACCTGATGCGATTATTTGTGTCCCTTCTTTTATCCTTCGTATCATCAGATATGCGGAGGAACATGGCATCGACTATCGTAATTCAAGTGTAAAAAAGGCGGTCTGCATCGGAGAGAATTTGAGGAATGAAGATTTTTCGCTCAATTTGTTGGGTTCAAAAATAAAAGACATGTGGGACATTGAATTGTATTCCACCTACGCTTCGACCGAAATGGGAACCTCTTTTTGTGAATGTTCTGCCGGGAATGGTGGTCATCACCACCCTGAGTTGATTATCTGCGAATTGTTGGATGATAACGACAATGTGGTACCGGAAGGGGAAATCGGAGAGTTGACCATCACAACGTTAGGTGTGGAGGGAATGCCGTTGCTTCGATTCAAAACCGGAGACATTGCCCGCTTCCACTATGAGAAATGCTCATGCGGACGAACTTCTATGAGAATCAGTCCAATCATCGGAAGAAAAAAACAGATGATTAAGTTTAAGGGGACAACCCTATATCCGGCCTCAGTTTTTGATGTTTTAGACAATACAGACTATGTGACCAACTACTATGTGGAAGTTTCTTCTAACGAAATAGGAATGGATCATATCACAACATATATCGGAGTGAAGGAGTCAAACGAGGAGATGATAAAGGATATGAAAGATCGCTTCAGAGCAAGGTTGAGGGTTACGCCAGATGTTGTCATCAAGCCCATTGATGAGATTCAGAAGATTGTCATGCCGGAGATAAAGAGAAAACCTGTGAAGTTCATTGATAACAGAAAAAAATAGTAAGTACATGAAAGAGGGTTACAATTTTGACGATATTCGTCCATATTACGATGAGGAAGTTCCGTCTGCGATTCAGGCAGTCGTGAATGATCCTTATTTTTCTGTGGTGGCAAATTATATTTTGCCGGGAGAAAATATGGATGTGTTGAAAGAGAAGTTGCTTCAAGTAAAGAGTGTGGCGCAATTCCAGTCTGATTTCATGTTGAAGGCCATTAGAAGTATCGTGGATAAGACCTCTGAAGGACTGACCTTTGATGGTTTTGACCATTTGGATGATAAGGTACGCCACATTTTTATAGCCAATCATCGTGATATCATGTTGGATGCTGCTTTGCTGAACATCTTGCTATATGAAAATAACATTAAGACAAGCCAGATAACGTTTGGCAGCAATTTGATGAAGGGAAATCTTGTGATCAATGTGGGCAAATTGAACAAAATGTTCCGTATCATCAGAGGGGGAAATGTGAGGGATTTTTATCGGAACTCCTTAGAGGTTTCTGCATATATGCGCCATGTTGTGACTTGTCAAGATGAGTCAGTCTGGATCGCTCAGAGAAATGGTCGCACAAAAGATGGAATCGACAAAACAGAAATTGGTGTTTTGAAGATGTTCTCTTTAAGTAGCGATAAGGATTTTGTCGATAATTTGGACGAATTGCACATCACCCCCGTTTCCATTTCGTATGAGTATGAGCCATGCGATTTTTTAAAAACTGCTGAATTGTACATTTCCCGTCAGTTGAGGTATGAGAAATCAGAAAATGAGGATTTAAATAGTATCTTGACAGGTATTCAACAAAAAAAAGGAAAAATCCACTTGTCTGTCACCAAGCCGATAAGTCGAGAGGAGCTGATGATTTGCGACAAGTTGGACAAAAAAGAGAAATTTGAGGCGTTGGGTGCGCTTATAGACCAAAGAATCAATGGACACCATAAGTTGTTCAAGACTAACTACATTGCCCACGACCTGTTGATGAACGCAGAGAACTTTTGCGATTTGTATGATGAAAGTGAGAAAAATGCGTTTGTGGACTATATGCGGACGGGGCTCTCAAAACTGAATCTGAACGAAGATCCTACAGAATTGGAAAAGATATTTTTGGGAATCTACGCCAATCAAATTCGTTAATATCAAAAAGACTTAAAAAATAAAATGGCATTACATTACCTACAGGTTGATAACTTAAGCAAATCTTTTGGTGATAATTATCTGTTCCGAAAAATCTCCTTTGGACTTTTTGAAGGACAGCGTGTGGCACTAATCGCCCGTAATGGTGCTGGGAAAAGCACATTGTTGAATATCATCGCAGGAAAGGAGTCTTATGACGAGGGAAGTGTTACTTTCAGAAGTAATATTCAGGTAGGTATTTTGGAACAAGACCCTGTTTTGACACCCAATAGAACATTGTTGGAGATTTGCGTGGAGTCTGGACATGAAATCCAAATGAAGCAAATATTGGGCAAATTGAAGATTACCGATCTCTCATTGAATACCAATAATTTATCAGGCGGACAGACGAAGCGTGTGGCGATTGCGTTGGTGTTGGTGAAACAACCTAATCTGCTTATTTTAGATGAGCCGACCAATCATCTTGACCTCGATATGGTGGAGTGGTTGGAGGATTATTTGAAACGTTCGCGTATGGCGTTGCTCATGGTGACGCACGACCGATATTTCCTTGACCGTATTTGTAGTGATATTTTGGAAATCGACCAAGAGAGCCTTTTCGCATATAAAGGGAATTACTCCTACTATTTGGAGAAGAAACAAGAACGTGCAGATGCTCAAAATGCTGAAATGGCAAGGGCTAATAACCTCTATCGTAAAGAGTTGGATTGGATGCGTCGCCAACCACAAGCCCGTGGAAGTAAGGCGCAATATCGTATAGACGCTTTTCACGATTTGGAAAAGAAGGTGAAGGCTAAAAGAGATAACTCGGCGTTGCAATTGGATGTCAAAGCGAGCTACATCGGTTCAAAGATTTTCGAAGCGAAGTATATCACGAAGAGTTATGGAGACATCAAAATAACCGACCAGTTTTATTACAATTTCAGTCGATATGAGAAGATGGGGATTGTTGGGAATAATGGAACTGGTAAATCTACTTTTGTGAAGATGCTGATGGGAGAGGAGAAACCAGATAGTGGTTCGTTCGATATCGGAGAGACTGTCCGCTTTGGTTATTATAGTCAGCAAGGCATGAATTTCAATCCCGGTATGAAGGTGATTGATGCGGTGAAACAACATGCTGAGGAGGTGCGTCTCGGAGATGGAAGAAGGTTGACCGCATCTCAGTTCTTACAATATTTCCTCTTTTCTCCCGAAAAGCAACAGAACTATGTCGAAAAGTTGAGTGGAGGAGAACGCAGGAGACTGTATTTGTGTACGGTTTTGATGAAGAGTCCTAATTTTTTAGTGTTGGATGAGCCTACTAATGATTTGGATATTGTGACGTTGAATGTCTTGGAGGAGTATCTGCAGAATTTTAAAGGTTGTATCATCGTCATCTCTCACGACCGCTATTTTATGGATAAGGTCGTAGACCATCTTTTGGTGTTCCATGGCAATGCTGTAATTCAGGATTTCCCGGGGAATTATACAGACTATAGGGAGTGGAAAGAGATGAAAGCCTTTTTTGAGGCTGAAGAGAAAAAGAATGCGGAAAAGAAGAAGGGGATTACGGAAACTGCTGCCCCTCGTGAACGTTCTCAAAAGGAGCGTGCGAGAAAACTATCTTTCAAAGAACAGCGTGAGTTTGATGAATTATCCAAACAGATTCCTGTTCTGGAAGAAGAGAAAAAGAAACTTGAGGAGGAACTCTCTTCTGGTGTGTTGTCCGGAGATGAGTTGATGGCAAAATCAATGCGTATAGGAGAATTGATGGAAGAGCTTGATGAGAAAGAACTTCGATGGTTGGAATTGAGTGAATTATCGTAAAAAATCACGATGAAACCGATGTTTTATGCAGAAAACGTTGAGTGAAGAGGATTGGGTGCAAGGAGGGGCAAATTACCACTCTTATCTGCCTTTTAGACCGAATGATATTTTTTCTTTGGGGCAATATTACTTCATGCTCTTCGATGAGGGATTTGTTGTAATAGAGAGGGAGGTGCTTGCGCAAGAAGAACATACAACCTCTTTCAACTCTCTTTGCAAACCTTTTTATCATTCATTCAGTTCATTGTCTGATGTGGTTGGAGAGAAGATTTTTTCTCCAAAGATTTATCATCGAAAGGAAGTGGAGGGGGAATTTGAATTATATCTTAGACAAGAAAATCTCTTTTTTTCTCTTCGTTGGTCTGCTGAATCCTCCATGTTCGTATTGAGGTGGAAAAAGGAGATTCAGGGAGAATGCCTGTATGCTAAATGCAATAATAATGGAATTTTAGCCTTTTCATCAGGTAAAAAGATAGTTTTACTGGATGATAAAGGAGAACTGGAGGTTGTCTACGAAGAAAAAAATCCTCTTTATAGGATAGATGTGACACCATCGAGAAATGAGTTTGGTATCAACGACCTCTTTTATTGGTCTCCCGATGGTAAAAAAATACTCTTTTATCAAACAGATGATTCATCCGTCGGAGAATACCCCATTGTGAAGATTGCTGATCCGATGGCTTCTGTGGAGATGCTCAAATATCCGATGGCTGGAAGCGCAAGTGAGAAAGTTCATCTGTCCGTTTTAGATTTGGAGAAAAAAAACTCCGTTTCCATCAATGTATATGACGATCCAATCACTATCCCAACAATCTCTCATTTTGAATCCTATATCACCTCTTTGACGTGGTCTGCCGACTCCGCAAAAATTCTTTTGTGTGAATTAGAGCGTTCTCAAAAATATTATCAGGTCAAAGCATATTCCGCACAAACAGGAAAATTCATCCAATTTTTATGGGATGAAAGGTCGGAGAAATATGTTGAGCCAGAAAATCCTTTTTATTGTTACACAAACTCATGTGGCGAGGAATGTGTTTGCTTCCTTTCACAACGTTCGGGGCATAATCATTTGTACTGTTTCAATACAAGTGAAAATAGAATTGTACCGCTGACCGAAGGCGAGTGGGATGTTACGAGAGTCTATGGTTTTTCTTCTTCCAAAGATGCTCTTCTTTTTGCTGCCACCTGCCATTCTCCATTGGGTCGAGAAGTGCTTTCTGTCTCTCTCATTGACCGAACAGTTTCCGTATTAAGCAGTGGTGGGGGATATAACCATCTGTTTTATCAGGAAAATTCAGATGAAATAATCCTTTGTCATGAAAGTAGTGAAAATCCGGGTGAAATCATATTCCCTTTTGGAAAGTGTTTGAAAGTGGAGAACCCGTTGCAAAATGTAAGAGTGCCACGAAAGAAAATTGGGTTTATAAATAAAAAGTCAGGACGATTATATTATCGTATCATTTTCCCAGTAGAAGAAACGAAGGAGAAAGTTCCTGTTTTCTTTTATGTCTATGGAGGTCCGCATGTGCAACTCATCACCGACAAGTTTGGAAGTTCCACCAAAGGTCTTGAGGAGACGATGGCTTCCAGTGGATTTATCACTTTTTGCATAGACCCCAGAGGTTCTGCCAACCGAGGGTACGAATTTGAGTCTGCTATCTATCAACAAATCAATCGTCCGCAGATGGAAGATTATGATGATGCGTTAGATTGGTTTTTAAAGGAGTATGAAGGATATGTGGATAAGACGAAGCTTTTCATATATGGTTGGAGTTTTGGAGGTTACATCTCTTTGTCCATGCTGTTGAATAGTCGCCATAGATTTAAGTTGGGTATTGCAGGGGGAGCGGTTGTCGATTGGCGTTATTATGAGGTAATGTACACCGAGCGATATATGGGAGAAAGAAAAGACTCAGAGCAATTTTACGAAAAGGCAGATTTGAAGGAGCAGATTGGTAAATTATGTACCCCAGTCTGTTTGATACATTGCGATAACGACCCAGTAGTCCTGTGGCAACATACCCTTTCTCTTTTAAAAAAAGCAAATTCTTTGAATGGGATAGCCCCCTATATAAGCTATTATCTTTTTCCCGGCCATTTACATAATGTGCTTGGGAGAGAAAGAGTGCAACTGACTTTAAAAATTAAATCACTTATAATCAATTGCTTATAGAATTTTACAGTAAAAAAATAAAATTTAATCACAAATAATTTTGTGGGTATAAATTTAAGTTGTACTTTTGTAGTGCAAACAAAACAGGTAGATTTTTTCATAGTTAAGGTTTAGATTGAATAAGGGACGTTGTGAAACGTCCCTTATTTTTTTAAGTGAAGGCATCGAAATGCCTTCACTAACTAACATGTACAGGAAGAATTTTCATAGTCCTTTTTTGTGGTTTAGAGATTCGCTGAAAAGCGAATACCTAATAACTCGCAAAAAAACAGGAAGACTTTTCCACTGTGAAATGAAAAAGAAAATTGAATTGTATATTAAAACATAGAATGTTGAAAAGAAGGAGGCGGTCACGGATTGTGCCGTCGGTTTTTTGAAAAACAAGTACGCCATTTTCGGACATCTAAGTTTTTCATTATTGGACCTTATCTTATCAAATGTGTACGGCACAAATTGACAACAACAAGAATCCCTTAGGAATTTATGTCTTTTGCTTATCGCAAACATTGTAGGTAGTATTTAAATTAAAATCTCGTTTATTATTACAATGCAAATTTACATAAATTATCAACATCTACAAAATAATGGACGTTTAAAATGCTTATTCATAAAGGATTTTTTATAAAATTTTAAGAAAAAAAGTCGTGCAAATGTTATTTTGTATGGTTTATTTTTCGGAATTTTGTTGTCGGATTCAAAATCGTGTAAAAAATCAAATTTAGGAAGATGAAATTGTTGTTTATAAAAAAAATCATTTTGCGTTCCATGTTTACATTTGTCGCTTTAGTGCCGACAACTCTATGGGCTCAAAATGATAGTTTGGAGGTTATCTTGTCGCAAGATGTGAGTGATACGGTGGAGACGGAAAAAAAGGATTCTTTGCCGGACAATCTTCATGTTGCGGTAGTTGCAGGTATTGGAAATGCCAATATGTACACCTCCTCGGATAATCAATATATTGGCAAACGTCCGATTTTACATTACTATGTTGGTGGTTTGGTCGATTATGCTCCATTCCGTAACCGCAATTTGTTTATCGAGAGCGGTGTGATGTTTCAGCAAAAGGGGTATCAGACTGAAAATACGGGTTATGAAGTGTTTGAGGAGTCTAAATTGCGAATGCTGTGTTTGAATTTCCCATTGTTGGCATGTTATTCATTGGATGTGTCTGGCATTTATGTTGTTCCACAAATCGGGCACTACTTTTCTGCGGTTCTAATGGCGAATGAAAAAGGCTTCTCAAAAGAGGATGGGAAAAGTGACATCCAGAAGTATGATAATGATTTGTTTGAGGAAGAAAACGTACATGGAGAGAAAAGGAACAGACGTTTTGATTGCGGATTACATTTTGGAATCTCTATCGTTTTCTTAAAGCATTTCAGAGGAGGTATTGGATATGACCTCGGCTTTATGAATTTTCAACGGGAGAAATTTATGAAAGAGAAGGTGAAGAAGAAATTTGGAGCCTTTTCGGTGAATTTCGCCTACTATTTTTTCTAAGGGAGTTAGGATAAATCCACGGAAGGAATTGCTCCCTCCGTGGAATTTTTTTTATGGGTGTGTAACCAATACGACAAATGATTTTCCGAACCTTTTCCCTGACGAGCTGTGGAATGCTTCTATTCGGATGATGTAGGGCGCAGGGTGTAGCGCCTTCCCGTTTTGGTTTGTTCCATCCCACGCAATCTCACCTTGAATGTCCAGCGTCTCATTTTCTGCCAAAGAGCGAATATATTGACCATCAATAGAGTATACCTTGGCTATCATTTGATAGTTAGGTTGGTCAAAATGGTATTTTATAGAGAATCTATCAACTCCATTATAGTACGGACGGCAAATTTCAGAACTGGTTATTTCTATTCCAGACGAGTGGGCGTTGTCGCCCCCTTTTGACCAATAGCCGGGAGTGGCATAGCCATTGACGGATGCGGCGGAACTCCATTTGTTTTCATCGAGGTAAATACGTTCTAATGATACGCCCTTCCCATCATTTTCAATGCTTTCTTCGTGCATAGAACTTTCATAGTAAAAATTGTCGATGATAAGGGAGTCTTTTGCTCTGAATAGCACGATCGCTCCGGTTTCATTTCGTAATGACGGGAATGATTTCATCACGACAAAGTTCTCCTCTTTTGATTGGTAGAAATTTGTCACCCCTTCTTGACTTGCAGTCAGCACTTTCAGTTCTCCCGGGAATAGCAATAAGGGAGTGTTTGAAATTAGTTTAGATGAATAGAGGGAAGAATCGGCAGATTTTCGGGTTGAGAATTTCAACGATGAGAGGTCGAAAACCTTCTCACTTGCATTGTATATCTCTACAAATTCGCTACCCTCTTTGTTCGGGTTGAAAAGTACCTCGGTGAATAGGATGTCGCCTTCTTCCGCTTGTTCTACTTTTGCGAATGGTATGATCGTGTCGTTAGACCGGTTTCCCGCAAAATCCCTGATGTCGCTAAGGGATAGCTCATATTTGGTCCCTTGTTTAAGTTCCTCATTCAGTCGTAGATTTAGTTGTGTATGAGAAGGATTCCAAGAGGCATGAAAATCAATTTGTGGTGAAACTTCGTAATCTAAATAATCTTCGTCCACCCACTCGCTAAAAGCGACGGCTATTAAAGTGTCTGAGATTTGGGTGTTGAGGATGGCGGCGTTTGTCTCATCGGCTACTGCTTCTCCGTCGATAACGAATTTGTCCACTGAAATTTTTGTGGAGTTCGTTTTGGTGTATTTGCAGTAGATTCCTGAGAACGCTGTGGTGCGGAATGACGAATCCACTACAGAGAACTCCTCACGAAAACTCTTCTCTTCGTTCAGTTGAGTATATACTTTCCACTCTGAATCTTTGTTTCGGATTACTTTGACTGACAATTCGATTGTTTCATTGTCGAGTCGGTTTTCCTCGCTTTCCGCCAGTTTTTTGGCTGTTTTATTCTTCATTTGGTAAAGCAACACTTTCCGGTCAGCGTTGCCGATTTGTAGATAATACCCTTCCATAGGTTCTGTGAAGTCGATGCTGTTGCTCGTCAGGTAAATTCGGACGAAATTAGAGCCAGAAGGTTTGAATCCCAATCGAACTGTGGTCTCCCAGAGGCAATCGTCCATTGCGGTAGAGTAGGTTGAGATGAAGGAGGTTCCGGCATTACCATCGTCCGATAAGACCAATTTCCCATCTTCGATTTCAAACTTTGAAACATCCCCCTTCCAAGTAGAAGATAGGGCGTTTCCATCAAAATTTTCACTAATTTGGGCGCGCAACACCCCAAAGGAGCAAAATACTCCTAACAAAACAGATAAAAATCTCAGTTTCATTTTTAATTTTTTATTCGTTAATTTATCTTTGCACAGGCGTTGCAAATGTACTAATTATTTACAACATAAAACAAGAAATAATTAACAAATAATTAATAGATAGATGAAAGTTGCAATTGTAGGTGCAAGTGGAGCCGTAGGACAGGAGTTCCTTCGTGTCTTAGCAGAGAGAAATTTTCCTATGGATGAGCTGGTTCTTTTCGGTTCTTCCAGAAGTGCGGGAAAAGAGTATGAATTCAAAGGAAAGAAATACACCGTAAAAGAGTTGAAGCATGGTGATGATTTCAAGGATGTGGATATTGCTTTCACCTCTGCGGGAGCAGGTATTTCTAAGGAGTTTGCAGAAGACATCACCAAGTTTGGTGCCGTGATGATTGACAATTCCAGCGCATTCCGTATGGATGCTGATGTGCCTTTGGTGGTGCCTGAGGTAAATGCGGCTGACGCAAAAGACCGTCCGCGTGGAATTATCGCCAACCCTAACTGTACGACAATCCAGATGGTTGTCGCTCTTAAACCTCTTGAGGAGTTGTCTCACATCAAGAAGGTACATGTGGCGACTTATCAAGCTGCAAGTGGGGCTGGAGCGGCAGCGATGGATGAGTTGAAGACTCAATATGGACAAATCGAACGCGGTGAAGAGCCTACTGTTAACAAGTTCGCTTATCAACTTGCATACAATTTGATTCCTCAGGTGGATGTTCCTACTGAAAATGGTTACACCAAGGAGGAGATGAAGATGTTCAACGAGACTCGTAAAATCATGCACTCTGACGTGGCGGTAAGTGCAACATGTGTGCGCGTGCCAGCTTTGCGTGCTCACTCTGAGGTAATTTGGTGTGAAACTGAGCGTCCAATCTCTGTGGCAGAGGCTCAGAAGGCATTTGAAAAAGCAAATGGCGTTATCCTTCAAGACAATCTTGCAGAGAAGGTTTACCCTATGCCGTTATTCGTTTCTGGAAAAGATGAGGTCTATGTGGGTCGTGTCCGTGGTGACCTTTCCAATCCTAATGGAATCTCTTTCTGGTGCGTGGGAGACCAAATCAAGAAGGGTGCGGCTCTTAATGCGGTTCAGATCGCTGAATATCTTATAAAGGAGAACGATATCAGAAAATAATTGTCGACTGCTATCGTAAGCAAAAAAATCGTCCGGAGATTTGCTTTTATTGAGTGATTCTTCGGGCGATTCCTTTTTTAGAGAGGTTTTTATAAATTCCTTTTTCATAGAACTCACCTTGAAGAATGATTCTCGTTTCAATTTTCATTTTGTTTATAACCTAAACTTTTATATTTTTGCTAAATTCATAAAAATAGTTTAAAAATATGAAAAAACTGTTTAAGCAATATATCCCTCATGCGTTGATGGTGCTTTGTGTGATTTTATGTCTTTGCACCATCGTGGGTAAAATAGGTTTTAGTTCAGCATTTATGGATCCTGTAAGTACCACGATAAATAAATTCAGCATCACGGATACCTATTTTGAAATCATGAATAGTAATTCGGATGAGGTGATGGACTATAATCAAGACATTGTCTTGTATGATATTTCGGGATGCTATTCAAGGGCTGAAATCGCCGGAGGAATTCAACGTCTTCATGATATGGGTGCGAAGGTGATTGCTCTGGACGTTATTTTTGGACCTAATTCGATGGATACGGTTGCAAATGACAGTTTGGTAAGGGTCATTTCTCGTTGTAAAAATGTGATTGCGGCATGTAGGATGGTGCCAACCTATGACTCTTTCCGCAAGGAGGAGTCTTTCTTCGTGAAGGAGACGGGTTGTGTTGAGGCTTGTGTGAATGTGGAGAATGAGACAGTCCGAAATTTTAACAAGACTCTTACTTTTGGAGATACTACGTTGAGTACTTATGTACATGAGATTGTGAAGATGGCATATCCGGATGTTTATGAGAAGTGGGAGGCTCGTGAAGGCGATACTGAATTGATAAACTACAAACGGATGTTCTTCGATAAGATTCATATTTATGACAATCCGTTCCCGGAAGAGGTGAAGGACCGCATTTTTCTGATGGGTGATTTTAAAGATTTGAGGGACTTCCACGAAATACCTGTGAAAATCGATGGTAGCAGACGTATCTGTGGAACGACCATCCATGGTTATTCTATTTCGACGCTTACGAAACCCGATCGCCTGATAGACAATATGACCGATACTCATGCGTTTATATTGGGGCTTGTCGTGACGTTCCTTTTCTGTGTCATCTATTGTTGGCTGAACGAAGAGTATAACGACTTTTCTGGTTTCCTTGCCACCTCCACACAAATTGTGTTGGTGATTTTTCTCCTTTTCATCGGAGGTTATTTGTTTATGGAAAAACAATACAATGTCCGTCTTGTCTATGCTTTATTAGGTACTGGTATGGGAGGATATTCGGGAGAGATATTTTATTTCTTGTATCTGAAGTGGAGAAAAAGAAAAGGTCTCTCTACTACGGACATGAGTGATACGACGATATATAAAAAAGAAAAAAAATAATTATATGATAATGAGAAATATTTCATGGCGTAAACTGGTGGCTTTTTTGGCATTTTTCTTGATGGCTTTGCCATTGAGTGCGCAAAAAGCGGAGAAGAGTCCTAAAACCGGTAGGTGGGGATTCAAAAATGGTTCTACGTGGGTGGTAGAACCGAAATTTGAAGAGTATGATGTGTCGAATGCTTTTGGAAGCAAAAAGTATGCGGTAGTCAAATTGAACGGCAAATGGGGTGGTATTGATCGAAAAGGGAATTTTTATACCAAGCCAGTGTTTGAAACCAAGGAATTGGCTGCTCGGGCTGCTCGTATGGCTTCAACAAATGCTTCAAAGGATAAGTTCCTTTATCCGGTTTTCGATGCTTCTTACAACCGTTGGGGTTTTGTGACTTATACGGGAGAGATGTATTTTCGTCCGATTTACGAAGAGGTGGATCCGGAAACCAATTTCAGCAAGGGTTTTTCCTACTCTATTGTTAAGTTGGATGGTCAATGGGGTTGTCTGAATACTGAAGGAGTGATGTTCATCAACCCTTATTTCCCTTCTGTTTCTGCAGTGAAAGTGGCAGTTGCGGAGTGGCAAAAAGGTGCTCCGGTCGGAGAAAACATTTACATCGGATTGAAGGGTAATGTGAAAAAAATCGGTTTTGTCAACTATTTGGGAAATTGGGTGATCAAGCCAGTGTTTGACAATGTCGAAAAAAACTCTATGTTCAATTCACAGACCTTTTTCGCCGTTGTGAAGTACAAAGGGAAATGGTGTGCGATCGACCGTTCTGGAACGTTTGTGGTGAAGCCTCGATATGCTACTGCAACGGAGGCGAGGACTGCTGCTTTGGCATGGCAAAAAAAGACTCCTAAGGCAAAAGTGCCAGCTTCTCAGGTGCCTAATTTGGAGTCGTTCACCTACAAAACTCCTAATTTGGCTGCTCAACAAGTGGAAGAAAAGAAGCCAGTCTCACCGCCTGCTCCACCGGTAACTCCGCCGTCAAAACCAGTGAAAAACACCACTACAAAAGTGGCGGGCGCGCCTACTATCAAAATTTTAAGTCCGAAAGAGGGTTCTTACTATTCTAATACTGAGGTGACTTTCATTTATGAAACAACCACTCATGATGGGTCAGAGCCTGAAATCATTGCTTATGTGAACGGAGAGTTATACCCTCGCACGAAGGGTGTGAAACAGGTCGGAAAGTTGCTCACACTAACATTGCCAAGGGTGGCGAATTGTAGAGTGCAGTTGATCGCAAAAGATAACAAAGGACAGAATAGTGATCCTGCGGTGGTGTTACTCCACTATCGCGGAGACCGTCCGAAACCTGCGTTGCATGTCTTCTCTGTGGGTGTGAGTGACTATGATCAGAGTGATTTGAAACTTCAAAATGCCGCAAAAGATGCGGAAGATTTCCTAAACACTGTAAAGACTTGTAATTTGTCTCAATACAAAATGTTGGCGACAGCCAATTTGATTAAAGATAAAGAGGCAACCGACCGAAATATTAAGAGAGGTCTATCTAATTTGGTAAATACGGTTGAACAAGGTGATGTGGTGTTGCTTTTCTTCTCTGGACATGGTGCGAAAGAGGGATTCGAAACATACTTCTTGTCTTGTAATGCAGAAAGCAACGATTTGTTTACCACTGCGGTTGATTTCGATATCATCAAAAGTGCGTTGAAGAGATTGAAAGATAAGAGATGTCGTATCATTATTTTCATGGATGCGTGTCATTCTGGTTCGATGTATGGTGTGAAATCTGTTACGGAAGGTTTCTCGTTGGCAGACCCGGATGTGATCGGATTCTACTCAAGTACGGCTTCCCAGAAGTCGACAGAGTCGGATGAATGGAAAAACGGAATTTTCACCAAAGCACTGTTAGAAGGAATCAAGGGTGCGGCGGTTGATGAAAACGGAAATGTCACTTTGGATGCTCTGGAACTCTATATCAGAGACCAAGTTCGTAAAGCAACTAAAGGTAGACAGATGCCAATCTTTGAAAATCGACAAGGAAACTTTATTTTGTTCGAGAAATAGTGAATGATGACAACGGGGGGATTCCTCCCGTTGTTTTTCTCTGAAGAAACATTATCATAAAGTGGAGGCGGTTTCCGTGTCCATACTTGCACATCTGAAATTTTTTCTATAATTTGGCATTGATTATTGGAGAGATTTGTGGGGGGATTATCGGAGCTCTTTTTTTCTTTTGAGAATATAAAAAAACTAATTTGTTGGTAACCAATATTTTGTTGTATATTCTTTAAAAATCTAAAAGAAGGCTAAAAAGTTTTTTAAATCGAATTTTGAAGAGTGAAGAAAATAATAGGTTAAACTTAAAAAAAATAGCTTATGAAGAGAATTTTTTTAGTTGCGGTAATGAGTATGTTATGTAGCATGCTGTTCGCCCAGAATATGTATGTATATAGTGTCATTGGAGTGGCAGAAAAGCAAGTTAACGGAAAGTGGCAATTGCTTCAGAAAAGAGATCAACTTTCTGAAACAGACATTGTTAGGGTAGGAGATAATTCTGCATTGTCAGTTTTGGATAGGAAGGCTGAAAAACTATATTCTTTTGCTCAAACCAATAGCAAGAAAATGAGTGAATTGATTGCCAACTATAAAGGAAAGCAGTCTTACTCGGCTAATTTCGTTAGTCATGCGTCAAAGGCACTCTTCAATGGAGGTTCAGACCGCATCAGTCATGAGGCTGCCGGTTGTACTTATCGTGGAGACATTATTGAAAATGATATTGCGCAGGCTTTGGTTTTCAGGGCAAAAGGAAAATCATTTGATAGTTATGATAATGCGGCGACTGACTATGCAGTGACATTTGAGGTGCTCGATCGTGAAACAAAGCAATCATTGGAGGGTGTTGTTAAAATTGACAAGCAGGCGATTTTCCGTATCAAAAACAACAGTGAATCTGCTTTGTACATCAATATTTTGGATATTGATTCTCAGAAAAACCGTTCGGTTTGCTTGCCAATTGATGATGCGACAACAATGTCCCATTTGTTGATTCCTGCGAATTGTACGATTGATTTGTCAACCTATCCGGTTCAATTTGCGGAACCAGCTGGAGTTGATAATTTGATTTTGATTGCGACTGAGGAGCCATTCGATCTTCGTCAAGTAAATAATTACTTGGAAAAAGTTGATCCAGCCGCAGTAAAAAGCGTAAATTATCCTGTCGGAGTCTATTCTCGACAGATTTTGATAAAATAATTTGAAACTGATGGGACTTTGGCATGGAATTTGCAGTAATATAATTAGAGAATTATGAGAGACTACCTCTCAAAATGGTTTAGTTTGCATATTCTATGTTTAGTAGTTCTAAGTTGCGTTTTAAGAGGGGTTTGCCGGACGGCACGTCCCTCTTTTTTATTTTTATGCGATGAAGTTTTTCGATTGTTATTTTGTGTTTTGTAATGTGGGTGAAATTTTGGTGTATAGGAGAAAATAGTGTGGAATTTATATATTTTTCATATTTGTTCTAAATAGAATTTTTGTTTTTATAGGTGGTAATGAAGAAATTTTATAACTTTGTCGACTGAAATAATATTTGAATTAGTTATGAAAACTTTTGATGTTGTACTGATTTTTGTCGCACTCGTACTGTTTTTTTTGTTGATTGGATTCGATTCCTCTCTGTTGGGTAGTTTTGGTTTCTCTGTGGTTTTTAAAATCCTCCTTGCGATATTTCTGTTTTTTTATGTCATGGGATGGAAGTTGTCGCAATACAGGGACAAGATGTTTCCGGCTCTTCAGAAAATCGTGGACTATCAGAAAATTGTGGGCGAATTTTTGCAAAACATGTTCAATGCGTTGAATGTGCCAAAAATAAAATTGGGCGAAAAATTATCGGTCGACTCGGCGCATGTTGTGATTATAGTGTTAATTCTAATCTTTTTAATCATATTGTAGTATGAAATCATTTCGTGTTTTATTGTTATCATTTGTTCTTCTTGTCGGAATGGGATTTCTTTTTAAAGTCTTTGTAGGAGTAGAACGAATTGATGCCGGGTGTGTGGGTATCAAAGTGAACCTTGTTGGAGACAACAGAGGTGTTGATGACATTACGGAGGTGACCGGTTGGGTATTCTACTTGCCGTTGTTTACTCAGATTCATGAATTCCCTACATTTACTCAGGTGAAGGACTATTCGCCTTTTTATGTGAATGCGAAGGATGGTTCTGAATTTACTGTTGACCCTACATTCTCTTACTATGTGGACAGAAGTCGAGTTCCTCAGATGTTCCGTCAGTACAGAAGAAGTCTTGGCGAACTGGAGGATGGTTATATCCGCAATGTTATCATGGATAGTTATCGTATTGTGGCGAATCAGTTCCCTTCTGATTCATTAATCAGTAATCGTCAGGATTTTGAGTTGGCTGTTCAAAAAATGTTGGTTGACGAACTGAACAAGGAAGGTTTTATTTTCCAGCAGTTGACTTCTAATATCACGGCTCCTCAGTCTTTGAAGGACGCTATCGACGCAAAGAACCGTACGACTCAAGAGGCATATCAGGCTGAAAACAAATTGCGTCAAGCTGAAGCGGAAGCAAAAGCGAAGGTCATCGCTGCAGAAGCAGAAAAGAAGGTCAACGACTTAAAAGCCTCTGCTCTTACACCTCTTATTATCCAACAGATGTTTATTGAGAAGTGGGATGGTAAGATGCCTCAATATGGGGAAGTTCCAAAATTGTACAAAGACATGACTAAATAAGCGTATGTTCTATTATAGACGGCAGGCAAATGTGTCCTGCCGTTTTTTTTGTGATTACTTGCTTTTTTCTCATATTCTTTTATTACTGTTCGCTAAAAGTTTTAAAAAAATATTACTGTCCGCTAAACAATAAATTATCTTAGCAACTCTATTATAAACAGTATATTACATTATATAAAGTATGGATAAGCCCCTTGAAATAAAAATAACGGCTGTCCGATAAAAAAATCTACATTACAAACCATATTAACCTCCTTACTCATGGTTTTATTTGCCATTTGAAGCCTTATTATGCCGTTTTTTCCCTACATTGGAGTGTTTATACACCTAACATATCGGCTGTCCGACAAAATATAGTTTGAGAAAACTTTCAAAAAGTTTTAGCGGACAGTAATAATAAAAAAAGAAGGGTGCGCCAATTTGGACACACCCCTCTTTGAAATCTGCTATCAGATTATTTTGTAATCTTCACAATATTGGATTTCGTTGGTGCTGTAAACGCATAATCAGTTCCTCCACTATAATTGGCATCAGTGCTGAATCCGTGGAAAGTAGTACCTCCAGATGTCGTTCCGCCAAGGTTATAGGTGAGTTGAGCCCCTTCTGTTAAGACTGGTGCGAATACTTGCAAATAGGCAGTTTCAGAACCATTTTCCATTCCAGAGAAAGTAAAGACAGAATTTCCGTTTGTGTCTTTAAGTTGGAATGCGCTGTTGATTGGGTACGTGGCATCTGCGAACGCTCCCTTTTGGCTACCATTGGAAGAAATATTAGAGAGTGTTAGTCCATATCCGATGCCAATGTAGTATCCGCTGTGGTATGCGATGCTCAATTTAGTCAGTGTCACTTTTCTCAAAGTGCTGCTGGCGTATGCGATGATTGTTCCTCCCTTGATAAATAGAGTAGAACTTGCACCCTTTGCAGCGCACTCAGATGTAGAATATAGGTAAACATTCGCGTTTTCGTTTACTTCTATCTTATCACCCTCTGTGGTAACGCAGAATGCGCCATTTTCATCGTAGGTGGAGATGATTTCGATATTGCAATCGTTGAAAATGATGTCGCCATCAGTTTTTATTCCGTTTCCCTCTTTTACCTTTCCTCTATTTGTCTCGTAAAATTCACATCCTGCAATGATTTTAACATTAGCTCCACCATCAAAAGTGATGCCAAAATCAGAGGTGAGTCCACGGGATCCTTGTGCAAATTCATCCAGTTCAATATTAATTTTTCCTCCTAACACTTGCAGTGTATTGTCGGCTTTCATTAAAGAAGCGTATGATACGTCCTCTCCAAATTCTAATGCACTACCTTTAACGACACCCACGATTTCACCTCCGTTGATGATGATGTCGTTTTCAGCTTTGACACCCTTAGAAGCATCCCCGTTCACATTCAAAATGAGTTTTCCTCCATTCATGGTGAATGTTCCATTTTCAGCAGATGCGGCAATCGTAGAATCCATCGCTACCTTAAACATATTGATGTCTGCTTCATTGGACGTGCAAGTGATAGTACCTCCGTTGATGAGTGCATAACCCTTCTCTATCTCGATACCAGTGCCAGTTGTGGTAAGAGAACCACCATTCATTTCGATGTAGTCGTTTGCCTTTACGGCATCTCCTAATGTCGAATTGGCGAAGATATTACCTCCGTTGATTTCTAAATAGTCTCCAGTCTGTATGGCTCTTTTCTGTTTTGCCTCTATTGTGAGTTTTCCATCTCCTTCATTCGAGAATATGATTTGACCTTTGCTGCGGAGGGTCGCATTGCAGGTGTCGTTAGCGGAGTCCTCCAGATAAGAAGATGTTCCGTCAGGAAGAACGATCTGCATCGTTGAGCTGGAGAAAGAACGGATAGGAGAAGTTTCTCCTTGTGATTTCAATGAGAGGTTGTCCAGAACCAATGTGAACTTTCTTGGTGTTTCGATGACAAAACATCCATTTTCAGAAGTTCCGGAGAGTTTATAGACAACATCTTTCAGTTGGTTGACGCAATTCACATTCACATCGTTCCCGTCAACGGATATGAGGATGGTCTCTTCGTATGGGTTTGAGATTCTTACCTCTTCCCCGTAAATGATTTCCACCGTGTCGTTTGCAGCGACGATCTCCTCAAAAGTCATTTCTGTTAGGGCAGTGTCGAAAGTTTTGACTTTGCTTCCCTCAAAAATGGATATTTTATCGTTGAGAGGTTTGATGGAATCCACATCCTCACACTTTTCAGTATAAACCTTTTCTCCGTTTTGGATGATATTCATCACATAATCGGAGTTTTGCGCAAAAGAAACCGAAGCGCAAAAAAGCGCAGCTATTGTAAAAATAGATTTTCTCATTTTTTGTAAATTTTAAAAGTTCGACCATCCACTCTGAGTGTGTACAATCCCGTAGGATATTCTTTTAAAGAGACTCCTCGTTCTACGGAGTATTTTTGCACATTCAAAAGCATACCATTCCATGAAAAGATTTCGACCATGCTGCCATCTTGTGTGTCAGAGATGTATACAAAGTTGGTAGTGGGGTTAGGAAAAACAGAGATGGATTCTGTTGTTAAGTCATCTGCCAATCCGGTACCCGCACCGCTTTTATTGAACAAAACCTTTTCTATTTCCGCCAAATCAATTTTGTTTTCGGCAACACTCGCAGATTCGGAGACTACCATGTCATTCCCCTCAAAGAAAAGTTTTCCGTCCTCTTGTATTTCAAACTGTTTGACTGTCCCATCTTTTTTTATGATGGAGACATAATTACTTGCATTAGCAGAAATCCCTACTGCTAATGACCCTAAAAAGGCATATACTACACCCTTTATCAGATTACTGCGTAATTTCATAGGTATATATTTAATTTTTGTTTCAAACGGTTTTAATTTGAGTTTACATTCACAAAAGTATAAATAAAAATCATAAAACGAAATTTTAATGACAAGAATATACGCAAAAGAACCAACTTGCTTCACAGCAAACTGGTCCCCGAAATATATAGAACAACACAATTTAGGGTCTTTTTAATGCTACAAATTTAGATATTTATTTTATGTTAGCCTATTATTAGGAGTAAAAAAATCAAAAAATATCTAAAAAATTATTTTGTGAAAAATCTAATGTCCTAAAATTAAAACAATTATGTAGATAATTCTTTGTTTTTAGTGGTAGGATTACCCATTATTTATATCTGGTATGATGGTTATGAAAAGCGAATTTTGAGAAAAAAATGATGATTTGGATATAAATTTGTCGTTCAAATTTCATTCTGTGCAGAAAAATATGTAATTTTATTGCTTGAAACTAAATCTCAATATCATGAAGCAAGCTATTGATTTTCTTATCGACATTTCCGATAAAATGGATGGTAAATTGTCTGTTACGGAAAATGTTTTGGTTAACGAATTAATTCCCAATCTTCGTAATGAAGATAATTTTGGAGTGAGAACTTTTCTTTCGGTGTTAGGGAATCCGATTATCATCAAGTCTATTGACATGGGTGAGAATGCAAAGTCCGATTTTATCCAAAAGGCGACATCTTTGCCGATCCCTAATGGAGGCACACCATTGTCTGCGGTTGTGGAGGAATCTCTTGAATGTTTTGAGTCTGTAGAGGCGGACCGTAAGCAAATCATTCTTATTACCGCAGGAGAAGAAACCGATGGCGGAGATTACGAAATGAGAGTTGATCTCGCTCAATCTGATGTTATGGTGAACATTGTGGGTATTGGTATGCGTGAGCAAGATTTGCAGATCGCTCAGCGTGTGGCAGAGAAAACCAATGGCGTTTGTTGTAACATCTCTCCAGAGGATTTTGACAATGTTCTCGCGATCCGTAATGCCCTTAATCCTCTCATTGGTTTGTTGGAAGGGAAAGGTGTGGCGACTCCTAAAAAAGAGGAGAAGAAGGAGGAAGCTCCTATGATGGAGGAGGCTCCAATGTCGTATGAAGCACCGGCAGAAAAGTTACAAGAGGAGTCTCCTAAAGAGGATGAACCAGTGGAGGTGGAAGAGGAGAAGATTGTAGAGGAGAGTCTTCCTGAACCTAAAAAGGTGAATTTAGATGATTTCTCCGTGAAGAGTGTCGACGTGAAGGTGAAGAAGGTAGAACATATTAAGGGAGAGGATTTTGACGCGGTAGGTTTAATTACTGAACATAACAAATCAATCTCTGAAGTCCTTGATGAGAATGTCAAGTTGGTGAAGAAGGTTCTTCAAAACGGAGAGAGTGTCATTAAAGAAAATGAAGCCTTAAGAGAGGCTGAGGCTGCCAACTTGGAAACTATTGAACAGTTGAGGAATGCGCTCGATGAGGCGAATGAAAAAATCCAAGGTTTGAAATCTCTCATTGGAGATAAGGAGGAGGAGATTGCAGCTTTGAACAATAACAAGAAGGATTTGATGGTGACGATCAGTCATTGGCAAGAGCGAGACAGAAATGTTATCATTGATTTGGATGCGAAAGAGCGCGAGGCGACTTCCAGAGCGAGTGAAGAGTTTTTGAATGATTTCTTACAGACGAAATATCCTGGTCGTGTGAAATGGTGTAATCAGAATGGTAAGGAGACTCAGGGGTATGACTTTGAAATCACTGGATACGAAAACCGAGAGACTGAGTATTTTATCGCATGTAAAGGTGCAAAGGACGATCGCAAGACATTCTTCTTATCTGAAAAGGAGTGGAATACTTGCTTGGATAACAATTTGAACTATCAGGTGTACCTCATCAGAAATGTGGGAGAGGAAAAACCTAAGATTATTCTGATTGATAATTTGATTGCATGGATTACCAGCGGAAAGGTTCGTCCGGGAGCTTCTAAAAACGAGAAGGTGAAGGCAGGTCAAGTAATGTTGACGCTCGTGTAGTTATCATAGCAAAATAAAGAAAAGGCGGCTGAGTTTGTCGGTCGCCTTTTTTATATGCTTTTTCCTTTGGTCGTGACTTTAGTTGTCTTTTGCGTTAGGCACAAAGAATATGACAACGATGCACCCAATTGCTCCTGCCGCAAGGACGACGTATCGCACTATCGGGTTGGTGATGAGAAAGAAGGCGGATATGAGCACCATTGTGACCATCAGAGTGATAACAAGAACCTTCTTCCCCTTTGTCATCCCCCCTTTGCGCTCATAGTCGCGGATGTAATTTCCGAAAAAAGAGTTCAACAGCCACTCACGCATTTTCGGTGAACTTTTGTAGAAACACCATGAGGCAAGAAGCACCAGAGGTGTTGTGGGAAGTCCGGGTAGGAAAATACCTATTGTTCCCAAGATAAGAGCTATACAGCCGAAAAATATGAATATGATTCGTATCATCACCGGAATACATAATTAAAGCCAAACGAGAGTTGCTCCTGAATTTGAATCTCTGCATCTTCGTTTTTAGGAGTATTGTCAAAACGCATGATAAATGATAGTCGGGTACTAAGGTAACGGTTGATAATGAATTTTCCGATGACCTCCCAGTCAAATTCGATGTTTCGACTATCATACGAACTGAAAAAGTCTATTTTGGACGTCAGATTGATCTCTTTGGAGAAATGCCAGTCCAATTTCGCCTGCACCAGATAGCCGGGGTAGTTGGTATGCTTTGATGTGCTGTCGATTCCTACTGCTAAAGGGTCTATTCTTTCGTCCGTTAAAAATAGTAGTTTATAGGCAAACGGGGCAAGACGGATGGTCGTCTTGTTGTTATAACGGCACTCCATACCCAAACTGAAAAAGACACGAGATGGTGACAAGAACCCTGTTACCACCACATTTGAGTTGGTGGTTTTGTATCCGGTGAATAGGGAAGTGTTGAAGTCTACCGCCGCACTATAATATATCTTTTTGGAGAACCACGTCTGGTAGGCGAGCAAAGAGGATATCCGGACAAGGTCATTATTCACGCGAAACGCACGGATAGTGTCTTCGCTGGTGTTGTAAAAACCTATTTTAACATCAAAATCATTCTCCCAAAGAAGTTTCTCTTTGTGGAAGTCTATGTTGTAATCGAAGATTGTCAGAAATGTCGCATTGGGCGAACCTCCCTTGTGCCAGTTGTCCGTCACATAATATTGGGAAAATTGGATGGCGAGGTTTCCGTAGAATTTCCATGGCGATTTAGGTTTTTGTCTTAAATGTTTTTTTATATCCGCAAATTCGGGGATGTTGTTTACTGGTTCCAATCCGCTGATTCTTATTTCATGTTCTTTGACTGTCGTTTTGTCCAGTTCCGAATCGTATTGTTTGAGATTGTAAAAGTCAATCAGTTCGCTATGATTGAGCGAAATCTCGTAGACCATTCTGTTGTGTAATCTCATGCTGTCCTCCCGGTTTTTCAATTTTTTTGAAAAAGGAGTCTCCGAGAAGATAGACATCTTTGAAGGATGGTAGGAGAGACTCTTTGTTTTGAAGAGAGGGAGCATATCGGCTGTTTTTATGGAGTCAAAAACAATCGTTGTCGTATGGACAGGGGTGGCAGAGATGATAGAGTCTTCCTTTTCTGCTTTCAACAAAGTTGAAGAGAGAAGGAAAAAAGAAAGGCAAAGAGTCCTTATCAAATATTTTTCTATCATCATTAAATTACAACTAATTTCTTTAGTGAGTCAAAACGTTTGCAAAAATAGTTAAAATCTCTCATTAATGAAGATGACATTTTGCTTTTCTTAGTAGTTTTTTTGTGATGAACTTCCATTTACTTCTTTAGAATAATGAAAAAAATTGTATTTTTGCAAGTATGAATCACTTAATGGAGGATATTATTTCAAGTTTGCCAATATCAGATCCCATTCTGATTTTCTCGTTGGTCTTGTTTGTCATTCTCTTCACTCCATTGTTGTTAGACCGATTGAAAATCCCTCAGATTATTGGTCTGATTCTTTCAGGAGCTTTTTTAGGAGAGAATTGCCTTGGCATATTAGAGCGAGATGTCAGTTTTGAATTATTTGGTTCTGTTGGTTTGCTTTATATCATGTTCTTAGCGGGGTTGCAGATGGATTTGACGGACTTCAAAAAGAACATGAAGAAGAGTGTTTTTTTTGGATTGGCGACCTTCCTCATCCCGATGATACTTGGAACGATTAGCAGTTATTACCTGTTGAGGTTCATATTTTTGTCTCATTGTCCATCTGGTATCGAGTTTCAGACGTATGGACCTTTTACCGTTAATGGTTATATACAACTTTCGTCGGTTTTAATTGCCAGTATGTATGCTTCGCACACGCTTATTTCATACCCGATTGTGGGGCGTTATGGTGTGACGAAGGACTCTTCTGTGAATATTGCGATTGGAGGAACGATGATTACTACTATCCTTTCTCTTTTAATTTTGGCGGTGATTGTATCGGTGTCAAAGGGAGAGATGGACGGGAATTTTTGGATAAAATTTGGAGTCTCCAATTTTTTGTTTGCCATGATGTTCATTTTTGTCTATCCTCGTCTGGCAGATAATTTTTTCAAGCATCATGATGACAGTATATTGCAATACATATTTGTGTTGGCGATGGTCTTTTTGGGAGGGTTCTTGTCGAAGTTGTGTGGGTTAGAACCAATCATTGGAGCATTTTTGACTGGATTGGCATTCAATAAGCGCATACCGCGCATATCCCCGCTTATGAATCGTTTGGACTTTGTGGGGAATGCGATTTTTATCCCTTTCTTTTTGATTGGAGTGGGTATGTTGATCGATTTTAAAGCCATGTTCGCTGGTCCTACCACCATTATTACAGCGGTTGTCATGAGTTGCTGTGCGACGCTGTCGAAGTATATCGCTGCTGTTTTGACGAAAAAGACATTCCGGATGTCTAAGGAGGAAGGTTTGATGATGTTTGGTTTGAGCAACTCGCAGGCCGCTGCCACGTTGGCTGCTGTGATGATTGGATACGAGATACCAATTGGAGAGACTGCAGATGGGCAAATTGTACGACTCCTAAATGAAGAGGTTTTGAATGGAACAATCTTTATGATTTTGGTCACTTGTACGATAGCGTCGTTTGCGACAGAAAAGGCAGCAAGGAAATTGGTGAGATTGCAGGATCAGCTGGATGATAAACTTTCGGAAGAGAAGTTGGTCGATCGTATTCTGGTTCCTTTGTATAATCCAGATACCCTCAAGCATTTGATGGAATTGGCTCTTCTTCTAAAAGTGGATAAGAGTAGGGAGCCGCTTTACGCATTGACTATTTCCAACACCAATGCAGCCCATCTGACTTCCGAGGAGAAGGCAAAGAAGATTTTGGAAAGAGCCGCTAAAATCGCTTCAGGTGCGGATAACGCTGTGAGAATGATCAATCGTAACGATACGAACGTGACGAGTGGAATCATTCAAACCATTAAGGAGAACCATATCACAGAGGTCGTGATGGGGTTGCATCATAAAAACAGTTTTGCCGACTCTTTTTTAGGAGACAAAACGGATAATTTGTTGAAGGCAACCAATCAGATGATTCTGATTTATCATGCGATGCAGCCGGTAAGCACTATCAAACGAATTGTTGTCGCAGTGCCTCCAAAGGCAGAGTTTGAGGTTGGGTTTGTGAAATGGTATGATCGTGTGAAGAACATTTGCAAACAAATAGGGGCAAAAGCTTCCTTCTATGCTCATAGTGAGACTTTAGAGCAAATTCGTGTTTTGGCGAAACGAAATAAGTTTGGTGTAGAAACCGAGTTTTGTGAGTTGGAGGATTGGGATGATTTTTTGGTGATGACGGGTGTGATTTCAGGCAACGACCTCTTTGTGGTTGTCTCTTCACGAAAGTCTTCTATTTCATACGATCCTTCTTTTGAGAAACTTCCGACCCATCTGTCGAAGTATTTTTCAAAAAATAGTTATATCATACTCTATCCCGATCAGTATGACGAAAGTAAACCGGATAATTACATTGTATGAAAATCAACCGGTGTAGTTAATAAAGAAGAATGTTGTTAAGAACTAAAATTAATTATGAGTCAGTTTTCTAAAACCTCCCTTTTATACTCTTTGTTGAGGGTGTATTCCAACTTCATCTACAGAAAGTGGTTCAATACAATTGAGGTAAATGGAGAAGTAAATATACCAGAGGGAGAGCCAGTGATTTTTGCTCCCAATCATCAAAATGGATTGATTGATGCGATGGCTTTGCTATCTTCCTCTCCTCAGCCCGTAGTTTTCTGGGTTCGTGCAGATCTGTTTAAAAACAAGGTGGTGGGCTCGATATTGCGGTGTCTTAAAATGATGCCAGCCTACCGGATGAGGAATGGAATCCAGAATTTGAAAAAAAATGCAGAGTCTATTGAACATTCAGATGATGTTTTGCTGAATAACCAGTTCCTTTGCCTCATGCCTGAAGGTGGACAAGAGGAACAGAGGACGCTTCGTCCGCTTGTAAAGGGGATTTTCCGTGCTGCGTTTTCCGCTCAAGAGAAGATGGAGGATGGCAGATGGGTGAAGATTGTTCCGACTGGAATCGATTATGGTCATTATGACAAAAGTGGTCGTCATTTGGTGGTTACATTTGGCAAACCTATCAGCATAAAAGACTATAAAAAGTCGTATGAGGAGAATGCTCCTGTGGCATTGAATCAGATCAAGGAGGAGTTGGCGAATCGTATCGAACCGTTGATGCTCAACATTCAGTCTACAGAGAATTATGAGACCATATACGCAGCGGCGTATTTGTATAATTGGAGAATGTTGCAGGAAATGAATATTCCGGACAATGAGACCAATCGTTTGACCGCCCGTCAGAGGATTGTGGACATTTTGCAGCGTGCGGAGACGGAATCATCTTGTAGTGAGTTGTTTGAGGAGTTGAAGATGGTTTGCGAAGAGTGGTGCAATAAAAACAAAGATGTTGCATTCTCGGCAAAAATGCAAGAATACGAAGGACTGGATGCGGATCTTATTGTGAAAGTGTTTTACCTGATTTTTACATTGCCTTTGCAGTTGTATTCTATTGCGATCAATGGATTGCAATTTTTGATTTGTAAAGCAGCAGGAAAGAAGATGAGGGGTACTGGATTTGAGGCATCCGTCAAATTTGGATTGGCAGCGATTTTACTTCCTATCACTTACATTATTTTGACTGCACTCTTTGGTCTGAATTACTCTCCTGATGCTATGACCACTTTGTGTTTCGCTATTTCGTTGCCTTTGTCGTTCTTCTTTTTTCAACGTTACCGTTGGAAATTTCAGTATGTAAAAGAACGTTTGAAGATATTCTTCACAAAACCTAAAGAGCCTAAAAGGGTCGAGGCCATTATCGACCAGATAAGAAATTTGTTGGGGAAATAAGAGTTATGGTAAGTGCGGCAGAGATAAAAGACGAATTGTTTGCTATTGCAATTCCCGGTAAGCGGGAAGTCCTTTCTCGTTTCTTCAAGACAGGCGAGGGCGAGTATGGAGCAGGCGACCGTTTTATTGGTGTTACGGTGGCACAGCAGCGAGAGTTGGTGAAACGCTATCAGGTGATGCCTCCAAGCGATATTGCCATCCTGCTTTCTGACGAGTTTCACGAATGTAGGATGATTGCTCTGCTCTTTTTGGTGAGACATTATCAAAAAAGTAAGACGGATGAGGAGAAGACGAAGATATTCAATTTTTACCTCAACCATACCAAAGGTATCAATAATTGGGATCTCGTAGATTTAAGCGCACCCTACATTGTCGGTGATTTCTTGTTGACTCGTAACAGGGAGTCGCTATACGAACTCATTGAAAGCGATAATATGTGGGAGCAACGAATTGCGATGGTTTCAACACTCGGGTTCATCAGAAAGGGGGATTATGCCGATACTTTTAGGTTTGCGCAAAGACTTGAGACCACACGGCATGATTTGTTGCAAAAAGCTACAGGCTGGATGTTGCGAGAGGTAGGGAAAAGAGATTTTCTCCAATTGTATGATTATCTAAAAGAGCATTATAATAAAATGCCGAGAACCACGTTGAGATATGCGATTGAGCGATTTGAAGAACCAATGCGGAAGCAATTTCTAAAAGGAGAGATTTAAGTATGGCAGATTTTGATATTCGTAATAGTGCTTCTGATAAAGAAAGAGAGATGGAGAATGCCCTCCGTCCGCTCAGTTTTGACGATTTTTCGGGACAATCTAAGATCATAGAAAACCTGAAGGTCTTTGTTAGGGCAGCAAAGATGCGTGGCGAATCATTAGACCATACCCTTTTTCATGGTCCTCCGGGGTTGGGGAAAACAACGTTATCCAACATTATCGCTAACGAGCTGGGCGTAGGTTTCAAACTCACTTCCGGCCCAGTATTGGATAAGCCGGGCGACCTTGCGGGCTTGCTTACCAATTTAGAACCTAATGACGTTCTGTTCATTGATGAAATTCATCGTTTGTCTCCTGTTGTGGAAGAGTATTTATATTCTGCAATGGAAGATTATCGAATTGACATCATGATTGACAAAGGGCCTAATGCCCGTTCTATCCAGATAGATTTAAATCCGTTTACCTTGGTTGGGGCAACTACCCGTAGCGGACTGCTTACAAGTCCGTTGAGAGCAAGGTTTGGTATCAATTGCCATTTGGAGTATTATGATGTTGATGTTTTGAAGAAAATCATCATGCGTTCGTCTGCTTTGTTGAATACTCCTTGTCAGGAGGAGGCAGCGGTTGAGATTTCAAGAAGAAGTCGTGGTACTCCTCGTATTGCCAATGCATTGCTGAGAAGAGTTCGTGATTTCGCGCAAGTAAAAGGTACTGGTATCATTGATGTTACCATCACAAAATATGCTTTAGAAGCTTTGAATATCGACACTTACGGTTTGGATGAGATAGACAATAAACTTTTAAATCTGATAATAGATAAGTTTAATGGTGGACCTGTAGGACTGAGTACCATTGCCACTGCCTTAGGCGAAGATGCGGGTACTGTCGAGGATGTTTATGAACCTTATTTGATCAAGGAAGGTTTCTTAAAACGAACTCCAAGAGGTCGAGAAGTTACAGAGTTGGCTTATAAGCATTTAGGAAAGAGTTTCTCTGGTATGATGGGGTCACTTTTTGATTAAAGAAATCGGCTAAAAAAAATAATTTGGATTTTATTTGGTTTTATTGGGAATAAGCCTTATCTTTGCACCACGAATTTTATGATTCGGTTACATGCGGAGTGGAGCAGTTGGCAGCTCGTTGGGCTCATAACCCAAAGGTCGTCTGTTCGAGTCAGGCCTCCGCAACAAGAGAGACGAGAAATCGCCTCTCTTTTTTTATGCTTTTTTTTGAGGCGATTTGCGATAAAAATCGTGGTTTATGGTGGTTGATTTTATGAGAATTAAAGAACTTGCCTTTATGATTACCAGACCTTGTTTAGTTCCTCTGAATATTCAAAGCCTCCCTCTGCGAGTCTCTTTTCGACATAATCTCGTTCTACTTCATAATGCTCGCATATCGCATCGAGGTTTTCAAAAAGGTTGTCTCGCAACATTTGGTTGATCATACTCATCAACATCGCTGCGTCATTTAGGGGTAAATGGTTCATTTTTTCTTTTTTTTAGGGTAACTATTTGTGATTATATCCATGCAAAATTGGAGAAAATAATCTACATACGCAAGAATCTTTGCTTATGATAACATCTGATGTTTGTAAGAACTGGGTTTGAAAAAGTTTCAAGTAAATGTTCTCTCCCGACTCATGAATACGTTTTGGCAAAAAAATAAAGAAGAAAAAAGAGCGTCGGTGTGCAAATCTCCTTGCTTTGTCCTACCTTTGTAAACCGCAACATGAAAGTTGCTGTTGGGTGACAGAACTTTTTAAAAAAAGAAAGAAGATGGAGATTTTTGATTTGCATAGTTATTTTGATTCTTACGAAAGTGAAGCTTTGTCGGTTTTTGTGCCAACCGAAAATTGTGTTGGTAAAGGTCTGGTGAATGAGGAGTATGATGTGGCGATTATAGGCGTTCCTTCTGCAGAAAATGAAGAAGCTTCTATAAAAAAGATCAATGAGGTTCGGCGCAATCTTTATCAGTTGTCTAATCGTTTCCATAAAATAAAGTTGTGTGATTTAGGTAATTTGAAGTCAGGGGCATTATCGCGTCCTCAAATATTGTCGGATGTGATTGCCCAATTGGTGGGCAATGGGGTTGTACCCATTCTTTTGTCTGGTTCAGACCATCTTATGGATGCCTCAGATGCACTTTCGGAATTTGCTTCTCGGCAGGCGGTCTCTATTATTGATTCACGGTTAGGGCTAAAAAAAGCCAATGGAGAGATGAGCGTCAGGGGTGAGTTGCTCAATGCAGGAGGGATTTCCGCTGTGAATCTTTTGGGTTATCAAAACTACTATTCAACGGAAGAGGAAGAACAGATGGTCTCATCAAAAGATTTTGATCTCAAAAGATTGAGAGATTTGGTAGGGAAAGTTTGGATGGTTGAACCCTATTTGCGCGACTCCCATTTGATACAAATTAACATGACCGCTGTTAAATATTCGGAGGCTCCTCTGAATACTGTTCTTCCCAATGGCTTGACAGGTGTTGAACTATGTCAAATTGGTCACTATGCAGGTTTGAGTGATAGTGCCTTGTGCTATGAACTTTCTGGTTTGGACGAACTTCCCGGACAGTCGGAACTTGCTGCAGCGTTGGCTGCCCAGTTGGTTTGGCATATCATAGAGGGTATTGAGAATCGTTATGGAGATTATCCATTAAGAAGCATAGAAGACTACCAGCAATATGCAGTGTTGCCAAAAGTCGAAGGAGATGAGAAGGTGATTTTTTATAATAACCGTGCAAATGGAAGATGGTGGATTGAAATACCTACAAGAGAGGGGAGAGTAATATACTCATGCACACAAAAAGACTATCTCGATTTTTGTGGCAACCAGATACCCGACATCTGGATGAAGTATTATATGAGATAGGGAGGACTCTATAAATTGATTTCAAGACATTACCAATAGTGAATTTTAGAACTCACCATAAGAGTTTGTGGAAGAGGGCGCTTCCGATTAGTCATGTTTCATGTATTCCCAGAAGAGTTCTGGTTTGTCGTTGATGATCAGTTCTTCTGGAAGGTTTTCCTCCTCAAATAGTTTGAAGATATGTTTGTAGTTGGCGATGTCGTAAGCGATATGAGCATCGCTACCCAATATCACTTTCAGTTGGTGTTTTTTACAGAGTTTTATGAGTTCCTTGTTGTTCTCCCAAGCCAATATTTTTCCGCGGTTAGGATTTAAGGAACTGTTGTTGATTTCTAATAAGATTCGGTTGCTTTGGGCGGCTATGACAATCTCTTCCAAGTCTATTTCTGCACTTCCGTCTGCCGGGTGACTGATGATGTCTATTTTTTCATTTTCCATCACCTTTATAAGTCCTTTGGTATTCTCCTTTTTGCTACCCGGAGAGAAGCAAGACTGGTGGATGCCTGCGATCCGGACATCTAAAACGTCGATTGTGGAATCTTTCAGGTCAAGGTCGCCATTGGTGTTCAAGATATTGATTTCGGCTCCCATCAAAATTTTCACCCCGTCGATTTCCCGTGGAATCACATGGAAGTTTTTAAAGTAGACAGGGTGGCATGCCCCTCTGATTGTAGGTCCATGATCCGTCAAGCCCAAGATTTTCAAATCTTTAGCTTTTGCAGATGCGACCATCTCTTGTAGTGTGCTGTAAGCGTGACCACTTGCGATGGTGTGTGTATGTACATCCAATTTGATATTCATGGGCGGTGGGAGAAAAGAAAGGGGAAGCCATAAGCTTTCCCTTTCAGATGATTAGAAATTAGTTATTTTCTACCAAACAATTTGCCTAAGCCTCCGATGATTTTACCCAAGTTTCCGAGCTTTGAAGAAGAAGCAGAGTTTCCTCCCAATGCAGATATGACTGATGCCAAATCGAAGTCTCCACCTTTAGAAGAAACCGCACCAACAACTTTCTCGATGATGACTGGAAGCAATGAAGAAGCCGCATTTGCGATAGTAGGAGAAAGTCCCAACTTCGTTGCTACATCGGAAGTAAAGATCTTAGATGCCAATTGAGTAACCGGACTGGAAGAGGCCGATGACTTACCAGAAAGAAGTTCTGTGATTTCAGAAATTCCATTAGCGGAAGTCGCTTTTTGTTTCAAACTGTTGAGGATAGAATCAGACAAACCACCTAACACATTGTTGTCTAAGTCATTTCCAGAAGCTGCTGATTTAACTTGATTAAGAATGAAATCTGATAATGATGCCATAGTATTAAATTTTAGTTAAAAATTATAGTGTATTTTGATTTTAGAAAAGAAGAAATTCTTCTTCTTTCGATTTGATTCTACAAAGAGTCTCTTGTGTCACACCGATGTAAGACGCAACGTTGATTGCGCTGATGCGAGCGGTAAGCCCGGGCATTCTCTTTTCCAAGTTTTCGTACTTCTCTTCTGCGGTGTCATTCAACACTGAGTCGAGACGGTTGTGGCACAAGATGATACCATATTCCAGCATCTTCTGATAAACCATGTTTAGCTCTTCATTCTCATCGCAAAGGCGCAAGAACTCTTGGCGGTTGATTTTGATGAAGACTGTCGGTTCAAGGGCTTTGATGTATGATTTTGAAGGAGTCCCGTTGAAGAAGCTCTCCACGTCGAAGAATCCAGAACCCTCCATTCCGAAGAAGTCGGATATTAGTTTGTCGTTTCGGTAGTGGAATACTTGCACTACACCCTTTTGTACGACACCGAAGAAGTCACACACCTCTCCTTCCGACAAAATGAAGTCGTGCTTTTTTACCTTCTCTTGGGTGCAGATTGAATTGAGTTTTCTTTTTGCGTCCAATGAGAGTTCTATTTTGCCCAGCGCACGTTCAATTTCCGCTGCAATCAAATTCTTATTTAAAACAACTTTTTTCATGATTTTTTTACTTCAAAATGTTAATGCCCGATGGCGGCAAATAAGTTAAACTAACGTCGTGGGGATTACTTCACTTTTGAGCGAATACGACTAAGCGTCTCCGGAGTTACACCTAAATAAGATGCGATGAAGATAGAAGGCACGCGTAAGACATACTCAGGGTTTGCCTTGACGAGGTTGTCATAACGCACTTTGGCAGGCTCGAAGATGCAATCCAAAGTTTTGCGTTTCAATTTCAGCATGAGCTGTTCTGTGAGGGCTCTGTAGAATAATCTGATCTCTTTATTCTCTTGGCACATCTCCTCAAGGTCAGCTTTGGTGCAGAGGTATAGCGTAGATTGCTCCAACATCTGGATGTACCTCTTTGAAGGTCTCTGCTTGAAAAAACTTTCGCAATCGTAGAAAATCTCATTCTCGCTTGCTAAGAATTCAGTGGTTTCTTCTCCCGCTTTGCGGTAAAAAATTCTCACAAGACCAGTATCCACCACTCCAAGGAAGCGGCTCACATCTCCTTCCAATTGCAAGTATTCTCCTTTGTTCAATTGGATGACTCTTGTTTTGGAGTTCAACAACTTAATCGCACTTTCCGAAATGTTCATGTTAGGAAAGTCTGCACCAAAACAATTGACAATTCGTTCATAAAATCCTCTTTCCATATTTCTCTATTCTATGTTATTTGTAGTGATAATATTTGCAAATTTAATGATTATTAGATGGAAAAACAAAATATTGGAAGAAAAAAAATAAAAGAAAGTTTTGCTCACGATTTTAAAGTTTGTTTCGTCAATTTTTTTTGGGATTAAAGTATGTTGTACAATATGGTTTAAGAAAACTTCCATAAATTACGTTTTTTTGTTTTTTTTTCATGGAACTTTTTTCTGATGTTTTTTGAATTCGTT
The DNA here is from genome assembly GCA_937916355.1 of uncultured Bacteroidales bacterium. Classification (GTDB taxonomy): domain Bacteria; phylum Bacteroidota; class Bacteroidia; order Bacteroidales; family Paludibacteraceae; genus UBA1181. Next base: position 13,442 of record CALFTM010000049.1, on the reverse strand, counting down.
ATGCTATCTTGCTTATTTTCCTCAGCCCTGATGTCCTATCGTATTTTCGCAAAAATAATTCGTGGAGAGTTTGTTTATGTGAGATTGAGGATTGTAAGGGAAGGTCTTGCGGAACAAAATATGAATTTTTTTTGTTTATTATAAAATAATGCTTTATCTTTGCACCTCGTTAGTAAAAACGAATTTTTCACTAATTAAAAAAATTATTGTATGTTAAATCAGTATGAAACCGTTTTCATTTTGACTCCCGTTTTGTCTGAAAACCAGATGAAGGAAGCGGTTGAGAAGTTTAAAGGCTTCCTCACAAGCAACGGTGCGAACATCGTTAATGAGGAGCAATGGGGTCTACGCAAGTTGGCGTATCCGATCGAGGGTAAGACAACTGGCTTCTACGCTTTATTAGAGTTCCAAGCAGAACCTAAGGTTATTGCACAATTGGAGACTCAGTATCGTCGCGACGAGAAGGTTATCCGTTACTTGACTACCAAGTTGGATAAGTTCGCTATCGAGTATTCAGCAAAGAGAAAGAGTTTGAAATCATCTAAAGAGAAGGAGGCTTAATCATGGCAGCACAGAATTCATCAGAGATCAGATATTTAACTCCTCCATCAGTAGAAGTTAAGAAGAAGAAATATTGCCGTTTTAAGAAGAGCGGAATCAAGTATATCGATTACAAAGATCCTGAGTTCTTGAAGAAATTCTTGAACGAGCAAGGTAAGATTTTACCTCGTCGCCTTACAGGTACTTCTTTGAAATACCAAAGAAAGGTTGCTCAAGCAGTGAAGAGAGCTCGCCACTTGGCATTGCTTCCATTCGTAACCGATTTGATGAAATAAAAAAGGAGGATTGACAATATGGAGATTATATTATTGCAAGACGTTCAAAACCTTGGATACAAGGATGACATCGTTAAAGTAAAGGACGGTTACGGTCGTAACTATTTGATTCCTCAAAAATATGCCATCTTGGCTACTCCTTCTGCAAAGAAGCAATTGGCAGAGAACTTGAAGCAACGTGCTCACAAGTTGGCTAAGATCAAGGCTGACGCTGAAGAGTTGGCTGCTAAGTTGAATGGCGTATCTTTGACTATCCCTGCGAAGACAAGTGCTACTGGTACTATCTTTGGTTCTGTTACCAACATCCAAATTGCTGAGGAGTTGGCTAAGAAGGGATTCGAGATCGACAGAAAGACTATCGTGGTTGGTAGCGTTAAGGAGGTAGGAAACTACACTGCTACAGTGAAACTTCACAAGGAGGTTTCTGCTGAAATCAGCTTCGAAGTGGTTTCTGAGTAATTTAGATACTATTCTATCCTTATACACATTGGGGGGCGGTATTTTATATTGCCCCTCTTTTTATTTTTATGGAAGATGAAGAAAATCGAATTTAAATTGAATGAGGGGGAAGAGTACATCCAACTGATTCAGCTGCTAAAGGCAGTCAATTTAGTCTATAATGGTGCGGAGGCGCAACAGGTCGTCGTAGAGGGACTCGTTCGACGAAATGGTGAAGTGGAATTGCGCAAGAGGGCTAAAATTACCGCAGGTGAAGTGATTTGTTTTAATGGCTATGAGATATTTGTGTCTTAAATTATTTTTTTTGTTTAGTGTTGTCGGCAGTCTGTTGGCCTCTTGTCGAGACGACGAATCGACTATTGCCGAATATCCTGTTTATGTGAAAACCTCTTATAGCGAGTACCAAGAACTGAAGTTTGTCAATAGGGCGGTCATCTACAAGGCAGATGGAGTCTATGCCACCAATTTTCAGTTGGGTTTTGGAGGTGTTTGCGTCTTTCGGGACTTTGATAATCGCTTGGGTGCGTTTGACTTAGCCTGTCCGTATGAGAATTTGCGGACGGTTTGTGTGGAGGTTGAGATGCCCTATGCGACTTGTCCGCAATGTAAATCAAAATATGACCTTTCCTATGGTTTGGGGAATCCTGTGGAGGGACCTTCAAAATCGGTGTTGAAAGTTTATACGAAAATTGTTGACCGCGGAGACTATATTGTTGTGACCAATTAGTCTGTAATGTCGGTTGTGTGCTGTTTGGTTGTTCTTTTTCTGATTTGCTTTTTGTGTAAAAGCAAAAAAGATGTAAATTTGCATTTTGGAAAAATATTTGTATTGCTAATATAATAAAAAACGATATGACTAAACGTCTTATATTGCTCCCAGTGGTTTGCTTATTCTGTGCAATCCAAATCGCTTTTGCTCAGAATGGATTTCAATTGGAAAATGCTGGTTTTGAAGAGTGGAAGTCTACTACCCTCCCTGTTAGTTGGAATACGTACGAAACCGCAGTGTCATCTAGTTCCTTGACCAATATGGCAATTAATTCTAATCAATGCAAGCAAGGTCAGGGACACAGTGGAAACTATGCTGTAGTTGCAGTTAGCCGAGTAATTAAGATATTGGGCTTATCTGTTCCTGCTAATGGAATCGTTACATCTGGAGTTATTAATGCAGGAAGTACAACACCTACTGATCCGAAGAATAATAATCAAACTATTGCGGGAGCCTCTGGTAAATGCATGGAATTCTTCGGTCGCCCGGACTCTGTGGTAGCATGGATTAAGGCACTTCCCAAGTCTTCAACTCAATTGGGGCGTTTTTATGTCATGTTGCATGACAATAGTTCTGTTCAAGATCCCGGAACAACCTGGGAAAATGTTATTGCTGTTGCCGGACTTAATCCGCCTGCCAAGGATGAATGGGTACGTTATTCTTGTCCTTTTTTCTATTATGGAGAAACTCATGATATCGTGAGTGAAGGTGACGCCAAGCGTACTCCGAAGAAAGCACTTTCTGGCTCAGAACGTCCATCTTATGCTCTTGCCACAATTTCTACCAACTATCTTGCAGGAAAAGGAGGTGATGGTGATGAAATTCATGTGGACGACATTGAAATGATCTACAATTCCAAGTTGAAGTCTCTTTCTGTAAATGGTGCTTCTATTGCAGGTTTTTCAAAGGATGTGTACAGTTATGGGGTAAATGGTGCGTACACAGAAGGAATGGTCACTTGCGAGAGTGACGGTCGTTATGCAACCGTAGAGCAGTCTTATGATGCAGTGTCGAAGGTTTTGACGATTACAGTTAAGGGTGATGACTATTCTGTGAATCCAGCTAATTTACATACTTACACTGTGACATTTGGTTGCAAGGCGAAATTGAATAGCTTTGAAGTTGACGGTGTGGCCTTGGCTGATTTCTCTGCTGATAAATTAGAGTACACTATTGATAGGGTTTATAACAATGTGAAGTCGAAAATCACTTATTCTGCACCTCAATGTGCATCCACTTCGGAGGTTTTTGATGAAGCTACAAATACCCTGAAAGTGACGGTCAATGCAGATGATGAGAAAGTCTATTCTTTCAAATTCCACGAGCCGTATGGTTCGCAGTTGAAATCCCTTACCATCGCGGGGAATGCAATTGCGAATTTCTCACCAGATACCTATGAGTACACAGTGAAAAACACTTATGATAAGTCGCAGTTGGTGATAGTGGCAGATGAGGAGGCTGAATATACATCTGCTTTCGATGAATCAACTTATACACTGACAATTACGGTAAAAGGAAAGGATATTGCTGAAAATGCGAATAACCATCACACATACACCATCCACTATCATGCGCCGTATGAATCTCTCCTTACTGATTTGAAGGTGAACGGCGTGTCGGTTTCTGGTTTCTCTTCCACTAAGTACTCTTATTCTGTTCCAGATGTCTACACAGAGGGTGAGACAACCGTTTCTTTTACGGAGAGTGAGGAGGCCGTTGTCGAAACAAGTTATGATGCAGTAAGCCAAACTTACACGATAGTGGTTAAGGGAGGAGACTATGACGTAAATGAAAGTAATCTCCATACTTACAAAATTTCATTCCATGACGCATACGGTTCTATGTTGACTGATTTGAAAATCAACCGTGTGACAATCGCAAACTTCGCATCTGATGTTTATGAGTATAAGGTGGCACAGAGTTATACGGATGGAATGGTGACCTATGAGGTTGATGCAGAAGCAAGTGCGACTCTCTCTTTCGATGCTTCAACCAACCGCTTGACGATTGTTGTGAAGGGAGGTGATTTCGCTTCAAACAGTGCCAATTCGCACACTTATGAGGTGCAATTCTGTGCAAAATCAGTTTTGACCGATTTGACGTTTGAGGGCGTGACCGTTCCTTCTTTCCGTTCTGACAAGTATAACTACGACCTCTCTTCTTACTCATACGAAGCAGGTAAGGTCGCTTATGTTGTGGCAGATGGTGCGACTGCGGAAATGTCTTATGAAGCGGAGACTTCTTTGTTGACAATTGTTGTTTCGGGTAACGATTTAGATTTGTTCCCTGATAACAAGCATACTTACACATTGCAGTTCCATGCTTCTTATGGTTCGTTCCTCACATCTTTGACTTTGAATGGAATGTTGGTTGATAATTTTGCTAAGACCAATTACGAATATTTGATCCGTGGTACTTATGAAGAGTATGAAGATCTCCTCTCATATACGGCGGATGCAGAGGCAAGGGTAAAACCTTCTTTTGACGATGCGACCAATTTGTTGACATTGGTGGTTTCAGGTGCTGATGTTGCTACGAATCCTTCTAATGTACATACCTATAAAGTTCAGTTCTATGCTCCATCTTCGCTTTCCTCTGTGAAGGTGAATGGTGTGAATGTTGCAGGTTTCTCTCCTGACAAATATGAATACTCTATGGGTGCAGTTGTTTACGAAACAGCAAAAATTTTGTACTATGCGGAAAGTGATGATGCGACTGTGGAAGAATCGTATGATGCAGAAACAAACATCCTTTCTATTACAGTGAAGGGAAGTGATATTGCAAAGTTCGAGGATAACTACAAAGTCTACAAATTTCAGTTTGGTAAGGCTTTAGAGTCTAAGTTGGTGGATTTGAAGATAAATGGAACTACGATTGAAGGATTTGATAGAAATAGTTTCCAATATGTTTCAACTGAATTCTACAGCGATGTGACTGTCACATATACTGCAGATAGCGCAGCAACCGTTACTGCCACTTACGATGAAAAGAATTTTGTGTTGACGCTTCGTGTCGAAGGTGGGGATATTGCGACCAACTCGTCTAATTATCATGAATATAATATTTCGTTCAACGACCCTACCGTCTATGGTTCTCAGTTGACTAATTTGACGGTAAATGGAGTGCAGATAGGAGAGTTCTCAAAGGATAAGTACGAATATTTGATTGATGGTTCATATTCAAATATGAAAATCAAGTATTCTGCAGATGACTTGGCGGTTACAAGTGAGGTTTTCGACAGCCAATCCAATTCATTGATAATTACGGTGAAAGGAGGAAACTTTCAAAAAGACCCGACAAACTATCACACTTATGTGTTGACGTTCTCCACCACATTCGTTTATGAGGCTCTGGTGACTTCTGTAGTGGTGAATGATGTGGAGGATGAGGACTTCAATTCAAATGTCTTTAACCATACTATCGCAGAGGATTACACTTCATCTGATGTTGCGGTAGAGGTGAGTCCGTTGGCGCAATATTGCGCTGATTATGATAAGACGACGGGAGTGCTTACAATTGTCGTATGGGCGGGAGACTTTGAAACAAACACGACTAATTTCAATACCTATAAAATCACTTTCAAAAAATAAATAGGTGAGTTTGAGCATAAGAAAAGCCTAAGTTCTACAAAAGAATTTAGGCTTTTTGTGTGCTATTTCATTACAATTTCACCCATCCAAGTATATGACGTAGTGTTTTGTTGTTTTATCTAACACCTTAGACTTCCGTTTTCTCTTGGAGAAACTGCGTGAAAACCATTTTCACATATTTAGAATTTTCTAATTTGGAGCAGTCTAAACAGTAAATTAATTTTTTATTGGCATCATATAGGTTCATTTCGTTACCCTCAAAAAAATAGTAATGGTAACTGCTATGGCTTATGTTTTTCACTTTTTTTAATTCGTGCATATTCACTGTGATTCCCTCCTTGTCGATAGAGAGGTCTGCTTCCCCCTGATCTTTGCTCTTGTTTCCGTATTTGAGTACTAAGTATATTGTAGGAGCAAAAACAATTGGGATTATTAAGAAAATTATTAATGTTGGGGTGTTAAAAGCGATCAAATTATTTGTCATAATTAATGCCCCGATTAATAATAAAAAAACCATGATGAGTTTTATTAAAAACCAATCCATCTTCCTTTCATAAAAGGAGACTTTACCGATTTTTGAGAAATCACAGATAATTTTGTTGGTCAAGTGTGATCCCATGAATTCCTCCAGTTTCTCCATACTTGATAGAGGGAAAAAATAGTCTAATTGAATATTTTGCAACTCTTTCCCATGGGAGTCGTACAATTTAATTGTGTATCCTTCAGTTTGCTCATTATAAATCGTTGATTTCTTATTGCTTCTGTCGGGAATAATGTCCAGCGTATAAGAAGATAGCTCATTCCAATCATAGGAGCATTGATGTAGTTTGGATCTATTGCGATTATCATGCGCTTTAATGGTGATTCCTTTAGAGTCTACTCGAATATAATTTTTCCTCCTTTGGATTGAAGACCCTACCTGAAGCAAGCCCAAAACCGCAAATAATATTGCTACTAACATCGCTCCTATGAATTCTAGGTTGTATTCTTCAAAGAAAAACGAACGGTTGTTGTTTGCATATCCAATATATGCGAATACTGCACTTACAATGAAAAAAATACTGGAACTTAGGATCGCACTACCTGTACGAGGTTTAATTAGGAGTTCTCGGGTTTCTTGCATTTTGTATGTTTTATGGAGAGAGGTTCTGTGGACTTTGGGCTTTAGTGTGTACATGAACCTCACAATGTCCATACCAAAGCTTTCAACTTATAACAAAGATAATGAAATTCCATCTTAGTTGAAACATTTTCGCATGGTTTTTTATGCAAGGACTGAGGTTTGGTTTGTCTCTATGCCCGAGATTGTGTTTTGGGTTACCGTCGCTGTTGCCCCTGACCTGAGACTTCGTCCCAGGTTACCAACGCTGCGCTTAGTACTGCCTTGCAGGCAGGGAGGATGTGCGTCTTCGTGCCGAGATTGTATTTTGGGTTACTGTCGCTGTTGCCCCTGACCTGAGACTATGTCCCAGGTTACCAACGCTGCGCTTAGTACTGCCTTGCAGGCAGGTAAATGCCTCTGTTGGGGAAGCAGTACCAAGAAAATAAAACTGATGTTTACATCTGTTTTAACTAAACTTTTCATTACCTTTGCGAAAAACTTGCATCCGAGGTTTAGAGGGAATGACCTATGGCTTGCCTGAAAGGCAATACCTTCACCTAAGGCTGAGCCATTCAAACAATGGATGGCGCAAGTGGCAGCACAACGCTTAGACCAAATGCAAGACCCGGAACTCTCTATTGATCAGGCTATAATGGATTATAAACGTTTTATCAATAAAAAAATAAATACCAATGAACATAGAAACCCTCAGAGATTATTGTCTCTCCCTTCCGCAAGTGACGGAGTATTTCCCGTTTGATGAGACTACATTGGCTTTTCGGGTGGGAGAGAAGATTTTTGCTATGCTGGATCTGGAAGATACCGAGTGGTTTGTGCTTAAATGTAATCCGGATTATGCTATTTTGTTGCGAGACCGTTATCCCGATATTGTGCCGGCTTGGCACATGAATAAAAAGTATTGGAACCAACTGAATGTCTTTGGGTCGTTGAGCGACTTGCTGATTAAGACACTCGTCCGCCATAGCTATAACGAGGTGATTGCCAAGATGAGCCAACGCAAGAGATCGGAGCTGATGGTTGATGCGTTGGAGTGCGATGTTGAGGCTTTTTTGTGATTTGAATGTGTGGTGTTAACCAAAACTGCATGAATGTCGTTTAAGCGTAAAAAAAGACCCGAAAGTGAATGGTCGCTTTCGGGTCTTGACTTCCTTCTTTATTTCTTCTTTTGTACACTCCAGCCGAATTTGCCGATTTTTTCACCCATCTTGAAATAATTTCCATGGGAATATGCCATGAGTTTGGCATCTTCCAATTTGAATGCATCGGTCTCAGGATCCATGAATTTTTCATCTGCTAAAACGTTCACTACCTCAGCGATGAACATGTCGTGTGAGCCTAATGGAATAATCTCCTTTACTTTACATTCGATTGAAAGAGGGGATTCTTTGATGATTACAGAATCGATGACAGAGGTCTTTTGAGGAGTCAGTTTCATCTCCTCAAATTTATTGAAGTCTCTTCCCGATTTTACACCGCACCAGTCTGTTGCATACGCCAATTCTTCGGTAGTCAGATTGATGACAAACTCTCCGTTACGTTTTATGATGTCGTAGGAGTGTCTGCTTGGACGGATTGACACGTAGCACATGGCAGGTTCGGAGCATATTGTACCGACCCAAGATGCCGTGAATATATTATATTCTTCAGCGGTTTTTCCGCAAGAAACCATTACCGCAGGAAGCGGATAGACCATGGTTCCCGGTTTAAATTCTCTCTTCATATCTTTATAAAATTTCAGCGTTTTCACCTTCCATGATTCTTTCGCAGTAATGACATTTAAATAGACTGAGTTTTTTGTCTATCGTGCGGAATTTGGTGCTCATGGGTTCATTGTTTGTGATACATTTGGGGTTTTTGCATTTAATTACTCCTATTAGTTCATCTGGAAGTTGGAGTACCATTTTTTCTGCCACTTCGTAATTTTTGATCATGTTGATTTTTGCCTGAGGAGCTAAGATGGCGATTTTGTTCACCTCTTCCTGACTTAGATATTTGTCAGACACTTTTATGATCGCTTTTTTGCCCAATTTTTTACTTTCCAGATTGTACCCGAAAGTTATTTGGTTGGGTATTCCGTCTAATCCTAAAATGGAGATGACTTGGAATAGTTTTGCGGATGGGATATGGTCGATTACGGTTCCGTTGCAGAGTGCCGCTACTTTTAATTCTTTTTCCATATTGTATGATAATTATAAACCTAACAAATCACAAATCACAGCTTGGCGTGCGTATACACCATTTTTTGCCTGTTGGAAGTAGTATGCCTTCTCGTTGTTGTCCACATCGTAGTCGATTTCATTGACGCGAGGGAGTGGGTGCAGAATGCGCAAATTGGGCTTGGTATTCTCCAATAGCTTATTGCGTAGGGTGTAGACATCCTTCACTTTTTCGTACTCGTATAGGTCGGTGAAACGCTCCTTTTGCACGCGTGTCATGTAGAGGATGTCTGCATCAGCGATGTTCTCTTCACTCAGGTCGAAATGCTCCTCGAATTGGATGTTGTGTTCACGGCAGAAGAGTTTGTATTCTTCTGGTAGTTCCAATTCTTTGGGTGCGATAAAAGAAAAGGTCGGATTGAAGTGAGAGAGAGCCATAATTAGCGAATGTATGGTTCTGCCATATTTTAAATCACCTACCATACAGATTTTCAGGTTGTCAATTTTCCCTTGAGTTTTCATGATGGAGTAGAGGTCCAGCATGGTTTGTGTGGGGTGTTGGTTGGCACCGTCTCCTGCGTTCACCACTGGCACGTCCGAAACTTCTGCAGCATATCGGGCTGCCCCCTCGATCGGGTTTCTCATCACAATCAGGTCGGCATAGTTGCTCACCATCTTGATGGTGTCTTTCAGAGTCTCACCTTTTGTTCCGCTTGTCGTTGAAGCATCCGCAAAGCCGATGATTCGTCCGCCCAAACGGTTCACAGCCGTCTCAAAACTAAGTCGGGTGCGTGTCGAAGGTTCAAAAAACAACGTCGCGATCACCTTCCCCTTCAATACCTCCTGATTCGGATTTTCCTCGAAGGTAGCGGCCTTTTGAAGGATCTGTAGGATTTTCTCCTTCGAATAGTCCGTGATTGATACCAAACTCTTTTCAGCCATTTTTTTATATTTATAGAATTAGTTTTTTATTTCGCTTTAAATGAATATGATAATTCAAAAAAAAACCAACGCGAGCCAAAATCGCATTGGTTTCTGTTTTGTTGAATCATATATGTCGGGTGACGTCTTTCATTTCTTTGTTTTAAATTTTTTACAAAAATAGAATAAAAATAGTAACGTCCCTTTTTTTTAGAGGATTATTTTTATAAAAAATATTGTTGTAGGTAATAACCAATGTTATTTCAAAAAATCCCCGCACAAGCCATAAGGAAGTGCGGGGAGTGAATATGATACCATGTAGAGTGTTTATAACAAACTAAATGAGACGGTTAGACCAGCCATCACGATGGATACCATGCTCATCAGTTTGATGAGGATGTTGAGTGATGGTCCTGATGTATCTTTGAATGGGTCTCCTACGGTGTCTCCAACAACTGTCGCTTTATGGTTGTCTGAGCCTTTGCCGTTGAAATTCCCCTCTTCGATGTATTTTTTTGCATTATCCCAAGCTCCTCCTGCGTTTGCCATGAAGACTGCTAATACGAAGCCAGTAGCCAGACCACCCAGCAATAGTCCGAGTACTCCTGCCACTCCGAAAATGACACCTACCAGCATTGGTGTGATAATGGCGAGGATAGAAGGGAAGAGCATCTCTCTTTGCGCTCCCTTTGTTGAAATCTCAACGCATCTTGCATAGTCTGGTTTCGCTTTTCCTTCCAATATTCCCTTAATCTCTTTGAATTGGCGGCGTACTTCGGTCACCATGCTTTGTGCGGCTCTACCTACGGCGTTCATGGTCAATCCACAGAATAGGAATGCCATCATAGCTCCAATGAAGACACCCACTAATACTTTAGGGTTCATAAGGTTCACTTGATAGAACTCCATGAAGTCAATCAACGACGCATCGGCGGTGGTAACCACCTTTTCTCCAATTGTCATGGTTGACTCTCCAACACGGATCAGCGCAATTTTAATCTCTTCGATGTATGAAGCTAAAAGAGCAAGGGCAGTAAGGGCGGCAGAGCCGATAGCGAAGCCTTTTCCGGTTGCGGCAGTTGTGTTCCCTAAGGCATCCAAAGCATCGGTACGAGAGCGCACCTCTTTTCCTAATTCGCTCATTTCCGCATTTCCTCCGGCATTGTCTGCGATTGGTCCGTAGGCATCAGTTGCCAAGGTGATTCCTAATGTGGAGAGCATACCCACGGCTGCGATACCGATTCCGTAAAGACCGAGACTCAAACCTTTTGCAGTAAAGAAGAGTTCAAGGTCGAAACTGATGGCGCATAGGTATGATAAAATGATGGCTGCACCGATGGTGATGACCGGGATTGCTGTGGAAATCATTCCCAATCCCAATCCTGAGATGATGACGGTCGCCGGACCAGTCTCCGAACTTTTTGCCACCATTTGGGTTGGAGAATAAGTGTGTGAGGTATAATACTCTGTCGCTTGTCCGATGATGACTCCAGCCGTAAGTCCCACAACTACAGAGAATGATAGCCCCAACCAGTTTTCAATGTTAAGCGCGTATAAGATGCCAAAAGTGGCGATACCGACGAGGATGGAACTGATATTAGTTCCTTTTCCCAAAGAACCTAAAAGCTCCTTCATGTTGGCACCCTCCTTTGTCCTAACAAGAAATATGCCGATTAGTGACAAAACCACACCGATAGAAGCAATGAGCATAGGGGCGAGAACTGCTTTTTCTTGAATTTCACCTCCCACCGATGAATATGCGGCAGCACCTAAGGCTGAGGTTGCCAAAATCGCACCTGCGTATGATTCGTATAGGTCGGCACCCATTCCGGCAACGTCTCCTACGTTGTCGCCCACGTTATCAGCGATAGTGGCAGGGTTGCGTGGATCATCTTCAGGAATGCCAGCTTCCACCTTACCAACAAGGTCTGCCCCGACATCGGCAGCTTTAGTGTAGATTCCTCCACCTACACGGGCAAAAAGTGCTTGCGTTGAGGCTCCCATTCCGAACGTCAACATCGTGGTGGTGATGATGACCAGTTTCTGTCCGCCTTCTGCTTCGATGAAGAAGTCGAGAATCAGATACCAAAGTGCAATATCAAGCAATGCCAATCCTACTACGGTCAGACCCATGACTGCTCCAGAGCGGAATGCCACTTTCAAACCATCGTTGAGAGAGTTGCGGGCTGCGTTGGCTGTTCTTGCAGAGGCATAGGTAGCAGTTTTCATTCCAAAAAATCCAGCCAGTCCAGAGAAGAAACCTCCGGTTAGGAAAGCAAAAGGCACCCATGGATTTTGTAGCCCGAAGACTGCCATCACTGTAAATAAAATCGCCAATGCGATGAAAACCATGATCACAACCTTGTATTGTTGTTTCAAATACGCCATGGCACCTTCCCTGACATGCTGGGCGATCTCCTTCATGCGGTCAGTACCTTCATCTTCTTTTTTCATCCACTTGTAAAAATAGTAGGCGAACCCCAAGGCTAAAAGGGAGGCCAGTGGAACAATAAAAAATAAACTTCCCATAAGATATTAAATTGAAAGGTGAGAAAATTGTGATTCTTCAGAAAGTATCACTATTACTAACTCGTTCTCTCCACTCTCGTCAAGAGTGGTTTTTAACATTTATTAAATGTTTCTGTTAGGGCAAAGTTAGTTTTTTATTTGAGAAAAAGAAATATTTTCGCCTTTTTGTTCTGAAAAATGTTTGATTTTTTCTTTTTTGGGGAATTGTCATTTCCCTTTTTTCTTGAACGGATGTATAACCTGATTTCTTAAAATGCCGTTTGCAACAGTCGCCTCTTCATGAATAAGAACCCAAATAAGCCATGGGCAAATCAATAATCTTGAGAGGACTTTTTCGTGAAAAAATCTTTAGCATGTTGTAGACTTGTTGGTTTGTCAGTCCATCATTCGGTGATAATATTAATTTCTTCTTGCGGAGGCATGTCATGGGATTTTATTACGGAGAATTTACTATCCAAAGAGTATGTCTCTGAAATTGTTATGGGGAATTCACCACAACGTTCAATATAGGATAGATGTACTAATCCTTTATTTATTTTAAATGACACTTCCTTCTGGTCTCCCGTGCGCATGTCAATTAAAAGCATTCTTGGAAATTTTTTCCCCTCTTTTAAGACTAAATATGTTAAGACGGAGTAACCATTGGTGCATTGTAGTATTTCAAAAATGTTTTTTTCGTATGTATAAACACCTAATCTGTAGTACTTGTTCCAACAACCATGATGCCTTTTAATCATATTACGGATTTGAAAATAATCAGATTCTACCTCTTCGTAAGATAATTGTTCTGCTGAATCTAAGTTTACAGAAAATATAAACTCAGAATTAAGATTTTCAATAGATGAAAAATCTCTTGAGGACAGACTGAATATGAAAAAACTTAAAACGACAGTTACAATAATTTTTTTCATCTATAAGATTTAAAATTTTGTTTATATGACAACAAAAATAACACATTAATTTCAGATTGACAAGGGGATGGGATTTCCTGTGAAACAAAAAATGAGGATTTGTGATCGTAGGGGCGAATCGCATTCGCCTTGTTTTTATATTAGCGAT
>CALFTM010000048.1 GCA_937916355.1 uncultured Bacteroidales bacterium | reverse complement strand
TCACAGCTATCAAAGGTGCAACTTTTGAGAACTTTAATGTTGAAGTTGAAGGCGATATTTTGGTTCAAACCAAGAATAATTATAAGACTGCAGCGGGTGTGTTGTTTGGATATGCTTATAGCAAAGGTCTAAAGCAGCAGGCAAAAGATAGCGGGGTAATTTTGACTGGGTTTGTTAAAGGAGACAAATTACATGAATTACTTTCTCATGCGGCATGTTTCGTTTTACCATCATCTCATGAAGGGTTGCCGATTGCGTTGTTGGAGGCAATGAGTTATGGGTTGCCTGCAGTTGTGAGTGATATTCCTGCTAATCTTGAGGTTGGTCTTCCTGATTCAGATTATTTTAAAGTAGGTGATGTAAATCATCTTTCAGAAGTGTTGAGGCGGAAGTTAGATGAGATTGCCCAATACCCGCGGATAGCATACGACATGACCAAGTATAAGTGGGATACTATTGCAGAGCAGACGGTGGAGGTGTATAAATCTATTTTGTAGTAAGCATCCAATTTTTGTGTCTTGCCAAGTTCGTTTAGAAAATTTATATTTGCGACAAAAATAAGAAGCGATGTGATAAACAGCAAAGAAATAGATCGTGCGAAGTTTATCAAAGATGCAGAAAATAAAAAGAGTGAAACTCAAAATAAATTTAAACGGAGTCTTAAGTTTAATTGAAGTTAACAAAAATGGGAAAACAAGAAAATACGCAAAATAAAGAGGGTGTATATTTTGAAAAAATGTGTTCTACTCCCTCGTTTTACTCTCCAAATATTGGAATAATGAAGAAGGTTTTGGATAAAAAATCTTCAAATTATTCTAACTTAAAAGTGTTTCTTCAAAAGATTTATGAAGCGCTTTACCCTAATTTGGATATGTACAATATCTATGAATTTCTTCAACAGTTAAATCACAATGATAAAATAGTTCAAAGTTCATCTTTGCTTGAAGACAGTTTAGAGAACTTGGTGGAAAAATATCCGCGATGGCAACCTGCACGTGCACGCAATAATGGTAGTTGGATTCAAATTGGTTACTCGTTAAAAGAAGACAATGGGAAAGTTTATCCAGCTCAACCTGAAGATATAAAGGTTTATGCTACGTTTAAGGATTCAAATATTCAAGATGTATATGTCAAATCAATTGAGTATTTGTTGCAAAATGCGAGGAACGTTTTTGTTGCAAAAATAGCAACATGTAACAGAGCCGACCAAACATGTTATTGGCTTTCAAAAGAAGATTTTTCTCATTTGGAAGATTTTTATAAATCGTATTCTGACGAATTAGTAACATCTATGCCGCTTGTTGCATATAAAGGTAAGTTGGGAATTAGTAAAGAGTTTCCTGATGATAGTCATAATGCAACCCAAGCTAATATTATTGCGGACTATTTGAAAGATATAAAAGATGTTGCGCAAATTGATGTTGAAGATATGTATAATAATTTCATTGCCAAATGGAATAAGGGTGATTGTGAAGAAGGACATTATTGCAAATTTAAGAATATGTCGGCGTTTTCTTTTGTTGTAATATTAGACACCTTGGACGCTGTTTTAAGTGCAAAAGGACTGACAAATGATAGTTTTCTTCTAAATGATGACAAGAAAATTTGGTGGGCTCTTTATCAGAGTAGAAGCTGGGAAGAGGTTAACAGATATTTAAAAGAAGAAGTTTAACTCAAATACCCGTTATACGCTATTCAAAGAACTCCAACACGCAAGGGTTATGGCATCTTGGTCTTGATGTATCTGACAAGATCAAGTATGAGCGGGATACAATAACGCTCGGGCTGTAGAGGTGAATGAGAAGAGACTGGGAGTCTAACTCCGGAGTGTATGAATGAGATGCTAATCCATGAAGTTGAAGAAGTATTGTTGTTTCTTTTGAAGATATTATGCGGCTCAATTTTGAGCCGTTTTTTTTTAGAGTTTTTGAAGATTTACACAAACGATATTATATAAATTTTGTTTCAACTTTATGAAATCACATTGAAACCATTATCTTTGTGGTAAAATCAAAAGTTTATGGAGCAGACGTTAAAAAACTTGCCAATCGGCATTCAGGATTTTGAGAGCCTTATAAATGATGGCTATTTGTATGTGGACAAAACGGCTTTGATGCATAGTCTTGCCTCCACTGGTCGTTACTATTTCCTATCTCGTCCTCGTCGGTTCGGCAAAAGTTTGCTTATCAGTACTTTGAAAGCCTATTTTCTTGGCAAGAAAGAGTTGTTCAAAGGTTTGGCAGTTGAGCAGTTGGAGCAGAAATGGACGGTGCATCCGGTGCTGCACTTGGATTTTAATGCGTGTCTTTACAACGACAGAAGTGCGTTAGAAAAACACCTCTCTTATTATTTGTCGAAATGGGAAGACCAGTATGGAAGATGTGAAGATGAGACGTCCATTAATTCAAGGTTTCAAGGTGTTATCAAACGAGCATACGAGAAGAGCGGTCAGCGAGTGGTGTTACTTGTAGATGAGGTTGACAAGCCGATGCTCGAGACGATTGGCAATGAAACTTTGCAAAGAGAGTATCTTGATATTTTAATGGGTTTCTTTAGTCCTTTAAAAAGCATGGATGGCTACTTCAAATTTGCTCTTTTAGTTGGAATAACCGGATTTAGACCGGAAACGGTTTTTGGCGATTTAAACAATCTGACAGACATTTCTATTGACAGACGATATAATGATATTTGCGGCTTTTTGGATGATGATCTGAAAGGAGTGCTTGCCCCATACATACACAGATTAGCTGATAAACAAAAAATTACGATTGAAGATGCGTACAGTAAAATAGACAAACTTTATAATGGCTACCATTTCTCGGAGAACACTCAAGGTGTTTATAACCCATGGAGTTTACTCAATGTGTTTTGCGAAAATAAACTCGGTAGTTATTGGTTTCAGTCAGGCTCACCTAATTATCTTGTAAAATTGCTAAAAAGGGATGATTGTAACTTAGAAACAACTATTGGAGCTGTGATAGACCCATATACGCTGAAAGGGAATTCATGGTTGACTTCAGCTTGTTCTGTCTCGGTGCTGTACAAATGTGGGTATTTGACAATCAAGGAATACAAGTCTCGTATGAAGTTGTACAAGTTGGATTTCCCGAATGAGGAGGTGAAACGTGATTTTCTGTACTATCTGATACCGCATTACACATCAGCTCGACCAAGTGCTGCCGCTTTTGAAATAAAGTGTTTTGTAGAGGAGGTGAGGTCAGGAGACGTGGAAGCTTTCATGAACCGTTTGGAATCATTCTTTGCCAACACTCCGTATGACCTCATCAAAGATACCGAAAATCACTATCAGAATGTGCTTTTCATCTTGTGCAACCTTTGTGGTCTCTATACCAAGGCAGAGTTTCATACTTCCAACGGCAGAGTAGATATGACCATAGAGACTGCCGATTATGTCTATATTTTCGAGTTTAAATATAACGGTACGGCAGAAGAGGCGATGGAGCAAATCAAGAAGAAGAACTACGCTCAGCCATTTATGGCAAGCGGCAAGAAGATTGTTTTGATTGGTGCGAATTTTAGTGGCGATAAGAGGAACATTGATGGATGTTTGATTGAGGATTTATAGAATATAAGCGTTGATTAATTGGCAATAGTATTGTTTGACAATAAATAGCAGAGATTGTTTGGGAAGTGGTGATAAAGATGAAAAGCAGGGGAGGATATTGAAGTGACGATGTGTTTTTGTGAGATTTGAGAAATCCCGTTTTTATGAATAAAAATTTTAATTGTAGAATATGAGTAAATTAGAAGATAAAATGCCCGATTTTTCAGAATTCAAAGAACAATTGTCTAAGTCGGATAGAGATTTTTTGGAATCTATTGGAGTACATAGTAATGAGGATTTAATGAAAATAGTTGCGGAAATCTATGAGACCTTAGGAAGACCTGTCGCTGCCAGAAATAATGAAGATTCGTCAGATGGCGAATGCGAAGATTTTGAAGCGTTGGATCCATTCGAACTTCCCAAAGTGATTTTGTTTAATGATGAGCCGGCTTATGCATATCATATTCGTATCAAGCTGAACGATGCCCCTCTTCCAATTTGGCGTGAGGTGGAAGTCCCATCTAACATCTCTTTGGAGTTTTTTGCGCATGTTGTTATGATTGCGGTGGGGTGGGAAAATGAACATTTGCATCAGTTTAAGCATAAAAATACAATATTTAAAAATCGAGCTTGCATTGAAGAGGATGATATGTTCTGGGGATTTGCATCTCGTCGCGAGGTGTGTGATGCTGAAGAGTATTCTGTTTCGATGGTATTTAAGGAAAAAGGGAAGCGTGTTCGTTTTGACTATGATTTTGGAGATGATTGGAGACATGAAATTTGGTTGAAAAAAATCAGGGAATATGGACCTGACGAAGCTCCTTGTATAAAAATATTGAAAGGAGTCGGAGCCTGTCCGCCAGAAGATTGCGGAGGTATTTGGGGATATGAAAATATATTGGAAATCTGGGGCAAAAAACGCAAAACAACAGAAGAACGAGAATTGTTGGAATGGAGTGGCATTGAAAAAGACTTTGATCCGGAGTATTTTGATATAGAGAGGGTAAGAGAATGCTTATGTGATTTATGGGAGTCTGTTTTATAAATTTTAGCTAATTACAAAAAAAGTATGTGTAAATACGATTATTTAATTGTTGGCTCCGGTTTGTTTGGAGCAACGTTTGCCTATATGGCGAAGAGGGCAGGAAAGTCTTGTTTGGTTATTGATAAGCGTCCGCATTTGGGTGGAAATGTTTATTGTGAGAATATTGAAGGAATCAATGTGCATAAATATGGTGCGCATATTTTTCATACATCCAATAAGAAAGTGTGGGATTTTGTAAACTCGATTGTGGAGTTTAATAGGTACACAAATTCTCCTGTGGCAAATTATAAGGGAAAACTTTATAATCTACCATTTAATATGAACACTTTTTATCAGATGTGGGGAGTGACAACACCAGAAGAGGCAAAAGCAAAGATAGAAGAGCAAAAGGCAGAAGCAGTTGCAAAAATGGCTGCGGAAGGCGTTGCTGAACCTCGAAATCTGGAAGAACAAGCTCAGTTGTTGATAGGTAAGGACATTTATGAAGCTTTGATTCGTGATTATACAGAAAAGCAATGGGGCAGAAAATGTACGGATTTGCCTCCATTTATAATAAAACGTCTGCCTGTCCGTTTCGTGTTTGATAATAACTATTTCAATGATTCTTACCAAGGAATTCCAATGGGAGGGTATAATAAGTTGATTGAAGGTTTGTTAGCTGGTATTGAAACTAAAATAGGGGTTGACTTTTTTGAGGATAGAGTTTATTGGAGCGGTTTGGCTGATAAGGTTGTGTTCACAGGCAAAATAGATGAATTTTACGATTATCGGTTTGGGAAATTGGAGTATCGTACCGTCCGATTTGAGGAGGAGATACATGATTGTCCTAATTTGCAAGGAAATGCGGTTGTGAACTATACAGAGAAATCTGTGCCTTATACTCGCAGCATAGAGCATAAGCATTTTGAAATGTTTGGTCAGGCTGTGTACGATTGTCCGAAAACTGTTATCTCTAAAGAGTTTTCGACAGAATGGAAAGAGGGTATGGAGCCATATTATCCGGTTAATGACGATAAAAATAATGCCTTATATGCAAAATACAAGTCGTTGGCAGATGCAGAAACTAACGTAATTTTCGGTGGTCGTTTGGCTGAGTACAAGTACTATGATATGGCTCCGATTGTGGAGAAAGCGCTTTCGTTTTGGGAGTGATTTTGTGATAAATAAAAAAAAACGGGCTTCAAGAAACTTTATGAAGCCCGTTTTTTTTTATTCTTCGATCAAGAGGAATCGAGTTCCTGTGCTATCTACGATAGATTTGTAGTATTCTTCAGAATAACCGGGAGTCTGGATGTCGGAGGGTACGCCCCAGCCGTTGTCTATGAATTTCCCTTTGCGTTCTCGTTTGATGTTTCCATCGGTGTATTTGACCATCAGGTGTTCTCCCAGTGCTTTCCATTGTTGCATCATCAGATTGGCTTGGTTTTGGGAGTATTCTGTTAAAAAGCGCATGGCGTACTCTGGCGATTTTTTGTAGAGGGACTGTGCCGCTTCTTCGACTACTTGAAGGTTGTCTTCTAATTTTTGCTCAAATTCAGCTTGCGCATTTTTGATGTCAGGGGCAAGGTATTGGTATTTAGCGTACGCCATATTGGAGACCCAGTTGAATACCCAGTAGGCTGCATCCCATGAAAATCTTAGCAGACTGCCATTGCCTCGTCTGAAACATGCAGGAACTTCTGTTGTCCCACAATATATGGGGATGTAGACTGTGAAGTTGGCATCATCTACGCCAAACCATAATACTCCTCCAATTTTGTTGGGTAACCAACTTCGCATCTGTGCGACAAATGAAAAAGCGTTTTTAGGTCCGGCTGTGGGAGTCTCGTTGAAATACTTTTTTCCTTCAAATTCCCAAATTCGAGGTTCGTATCTGAATTCGGCTTTAAAGGGTTCTGCTCCGGGGTCGTTCGCCATGGAAAGGGGCGAGTTCTCAAAATGGTCTCGTTGAAGGTTCTTTAGTTGCAATAAGGAGACTTTTTGGTCTGGTTTAACCCACAATGGAAGTCGTTCGTCATTTTTTCCCAATATGTAGTCTATGTTTTTTTCTGTCTCTTTGCAAACGCTCTTGTATATGCTCCATACCCTCGCATCGCAAAATCTTCTTGCATTAAAGGACATGGGGTCGTAGGCATCAGAAAAACTGAAATCTTTGTTTTTTCCATCAAAGTAGCCTTTTTCTCTTGCGAAGGAGATCACATCTTTAGAATAGAGGCAGTTGGCTCTGTCGTTTAAAGGAAAAGTAGTGATTCGAGAGTGGTTGGAATGTGCGCTAATACAGTCGTCCGGTAATTTAAGTGCTACCCATACCGCACCTTTGATGTCTGGACCCTTACCAATCATTTCCATTATCCATATTTCATTAGGGTCGGCGATGGAGAATGTCTCCCCGGAACTACAGTAACCATATTCTTCAACCAGTTCGGTCATGACAAGTAGGGCTTCTTTCGCGGTTTTGGCACGTTGGAGGGTGACGTAAATGAGATTTCCGTAGTCGAGCACGCCGGTTGTGTCTATCAATTCCTTTCTTCCTCCGAATGTGGATTCTGTGATGCAGACTTGATGTTCGTTGATATTACCAAGCACAGCGTAGGTCTCTCCGGTTTGTTCGATCATTCCCTGATACCGATGCGTGTCCCATCCGAAAATTTTCGTTTGAGTATATTTTGAATAGGTGGCGGAAGGATAGAAGGATAGGTCTCCGTAGAGATAATAGGAGTCTGCAGTATATGTGCAGAAGGTCGATCCGTCTGTGGAGGCATTTTTTCCTACAATGATATTTGTTCCTGCCCATGTGAGAATAGAGGAGGTCGATACGAAAAGCAATGTGAGGATTGCTTTGAAAATCGAGGAGTTTCTTTTTTTCATATTTTTAATTTTTTGTCGTTTTTACCAATATATTTGTTTGGTGAATTCAGAAACGTTTCCGCAGTTATCTTTTACAACAACTTTAAGTGTGTGGTTTTGAAATTCTTTGATTTGGGTTTTGTCTATCCAATAGGTTATTTGTTGGGTTTTTGCATCATACTCGAACATGACCCAGATGTCATCTATGTATGCGTCGTATGAGGCAATGCCAGATTGTGTGTCATAAATCTTAAACCGGAGGTAGGGGAGGTTTCTCAATTTGTTGGTATGCACTGGTGCAATGACTGGTTTGGTATCGTCTACAAATACTGCGAATTTGCCAAAAGTGTTGGTCTTCCCAGTGATGTAGCCGTTTTCATTGTATAATCCCCCCGCAGAACCCGAAGCGATGTTTTGCGCATTGAGTTTTGCGATGTAATATTTTTGTTTGTCGGGTATGGTGTCGGACTTGATTTTGATGGAGATGTCGCAGAGAGTGTGTAGCGGGTCAAGTACACTTCCGATGGAAAATATGTCTGAATAATATTTCTCAGAATCTGTTCTTGTGAAATTGTGTTCCAAATCTTCATAAAGGGAGTTGGCAGAAAACCACATCCCGAAGTCTCCTTTGTTGAAGAAGAAGGATTGCCCACACTTGATGAATAGGGAGTCTGGCTTCGTGGAAGCGGGGATTTCATTCTTTTCTCCTTTTATAATGAATGAGATTCTGTCTTTGTTGCCAAAGTCATCCTCCACTTCATAGACGATGTTGTAGTCTCTCTCTTCGTCCACGACGAGTGTTCCGTAAGGTTGTGGAGCTGAGAGTGCTAACGGGCTATTGGATGCCTTGAATGATTTCATGAAAAACTCTCTACTTTTTGCCCATTGCGGATAATCAATGAAAGCGTTGAGTGCACGGGTGTCTTGAAATAGGAAACTATCTATGGTGATTTCGGATATCTTTTTTCCATCAGCATATAACCGAAGATGGCGAGGAGTATAGGTGAACCCCGTACCTGTCATGTAGTCGTTGGCCTTGATCGAGAAACCTATGGTTCCCCATGCAGAAATGTCTCCGCCAGACTGAACTTGCCTTATGTTTTGTTTGTTTGTTATGACTCTGAATTTCTTTTCTGAAGTATTATTGACAATGCCTGAGTTCTTTAATCCATATAGTTTGATGCCAAAAATTTTAGGTCTCTTACTATCAGAAAAACCATAAGGCCTGTTTTTAAGCAAATAGGGATTTCTCATTGTCCCGTCATCCGTTTTTCGTATTTCAAAATGGACGTGAGGCCCTCCTGATGCTCCAGTATTTCCTGAAAGGGCGAATTTTTCACCTTTTTTCAAAGGGTATTGGTCGGGGGTGAGTTCCAAGGTTACTTCAAATTTTCTTTCGCCATACTGTTTGGCTTTTAGGATTGAGTCCAGCTTTGGGACAAAACCGTTGAGATGTCCATATACGGAGGTGTAGCCGTTCGGGTGATTGATGAATGCGCACTTCCCGTATCCTGTCCTTGAAATAGTGATTTTTGAAACATATCCATCGTCGATGGAGTAAACCGGTTTATTCTCTTCTCCGTTGGTGCGTAGATCTAATCCTCCGTGGAAGTGATTGCGCCTCATTTCTGCAAAATTACCACTAAGGGTGGTTTCAAAGTCGAGAGGGGAAACGATTTCCCACTGGTTTAACTGTGCATTCGCACAATTGAACATAAGAGTCCAAAGGAGGATGAATGAAAATTTTTTCATTACTTCTTTTTTTTACCGTTGTTTTTGGTTCTGTTTTTTAATTTTGATTCAAATCCAAAATTACCAAAAATGTGTCATATAAAAGGATAGAACCCTGATGTGAATTTGAAATCCTGCGCTCTTTTAAGTTTTATTAAGAAAAATAATGCAATAATAATTTTGGTTGTACGATTATTTTATAAATTTGCATTCGAGTTTATTCGTGAGATAGTTAATGCGATTAAGTAAAAAAAGTAAAAAAGAAATTAGATATGAAAAAATTATTTATGTCTTTGGTCGTGTTGTTGTCCGGAATTATGGCAGCGATAGCAGACCCTCAGATTAGTTTTGAGTCAATTGTTCATGATTTTGGGACATTCCCAGAGGAGTCAGGACGAGTGTCAACGGAGTTTGTCTTCACTAATACAGGTGATGCTGATTTGGTGTTGCAGAAAGTGCGTGCGTCTTGTGGTTGTACAACCCCAGATTGGACAAAAGCTCCAGTAAAACCGGGAGAAAAAGGATCTATCAAGGTGACTTACAACGCATCGGGTCGCCCAGGATCATTTAATAAGACAATTACAGTTTCAAGTAATGCCGGTGAAAAACGTCTTTCTATCAAGGGAGAGGTGATTCCTAAGGCACAGAAAATCGAGGACAAGTATCAACACCAATTCGGAGATCTTCGTTTGAGACAAAAGAATGTGTATTTCAATACAGTTTTCTTCCCAAATAGTAAGACTGCAAAGATTGAGGCTATCAATAACGGACAATCTGAAATTAAGATTGGAGTTGAAAATGTTACAGACTTCATAAAAGTTGTTGCTCCTCAAACTTTGAAACCGGGAGAGATGGCGATGATTGAGTTCACATTGGTAAGTGATGGCTCTGATTATTGGGGATCTTTCAAAAAGTTCGTGAATTTGGTTGTGAACGGAAAGGTTTATAGTGATAACCCAATTTCAGTGTACGGAAATATTGCTGAGGACTTTGGTAAGATGACTGAAGAGCAAAAAGCAAATGCTCCTGTGATGGCAGTTGCTAATTCAGTTAGTTTAGGTGATATCAAGAAGGGTTCTACTAAAACTTATGAGTTTAAGGTTCAGAATAATGGTAAGTCTCCATTGATTCTTCGTTCTGTGACAATTGATGCTACCAATTCTCAAATCACTTTCCCTTCTAAGGCCATCAAGCCTGGCAAGCAAGGTGCAATTCGTGTCAAAGTGAATTCAGGAAACATGAAGAGCGGCAAGTACACTCAGAGGATTACCATCATTTCAAATGACCCGCAAAAGAGTTCTTTTATTGTGAATTTGAACGGTGTTGTTGTTGAGTAATTTTATAATAAAATAAGAATACGAGCAGCGGACGTTCTAATCAAACGCCCGCTGTTTTTTATATCGGCAGATTATGGTTTGTTTCCTACGAGAAAAAATAAAAATCGCACCGCTTGTTTTGCTATTGTCGATTTTCCTTTCCTCGTGTCAAGAATCGGAGGATAGCTATGTGATTCATGGAGATTTGAGGTGTGTTCGAGAGAGTTATGCTTATCTTTTGGAGATGGAAGAGAATGGAGAACTCTCCATATTGGATAGCGTTCCGATCCGTTCAGGGGAATTTAAATTTCGAGGCTCCGTAGATGAGCCAGTCATGAGGTTTATTAAAATTGGATCAAGACCCCCGTTTGAGGTTTTTGTCGAAAATTCTCGGATAGAGATTACTGGCTCTGTTACGCTTCTCGATGAAATAAAAGTTTCTGGTTCTTTTTCTCATGATGACTTTGAGGATTTATCAAAGGAGTATAGAAAGATAGTGGAAAAACAGGGCAATGTTATGGTGCGTTTTTCTAATGCGAGAGACAGACAAGACAAGAAAGAGGCTCGAAGACTTGTGAAGGAGTATAATAGTTATCCAGACTCTATGCTTAGCATTACAAAACAATTCGTATTGAATAACCCGTCGTCTTTGGGGGCTGCCTATTTTGTGTGCCAACTTTCTCGCTCTTATGATATTAAGAGGTTGGAAGAGATTGTCAAGCTTTTTGATTCTTCCATAAAACAAAGTTGGTATGTCCGGTATTTAGAAGACGAATTGGTCTTAAATAAAAAAATGTCCGTTGGGATGCCGGCAGAACCATTTACCATGCCAACTTATGATTTCAGGAAGGCTGTTGATTTGGAAGATTATGCGGGGAAGTTTCTTTTTATAGATTTTGGAGCTTCTTGGTGTGTGTCCACTACTTCTCGAATCGCAGAGTTGAAAAAGCTGAAAAGTGAGATGAAGGACAAAAACTTTGATGTGGTTTCCATCTTTTTAGATGATGAAGGGCAAAGAGTGGTGGATTATTTGGAGGCTCAGGACTCTATCCCTTGGCAAGTTTTGTGCGACTATAAATATTGGGAAAGTCCTGTAACTAAACGTTATAGGGTACAATCCGTCCCGTACGGTGTGTTGGTATCTCCAGAAGGTAGGATAGCAATGAAGAACCCTACCTATAAAGAATTAAGGAGTTTTTTGCGGAAGAATGCCAGATAAATATTACCTTTGGAGACCATTAGATGTTATTATATGATATTGCTTGATTACATCCCGTATATTACCGCGATAGCGTTAGGTGTGGTAGTTTCTGTTTGCCCATGTTCTGCGGGTGCGAATGTGACCGCCTTGACATGTATGTTAAGGCAGAGCCGAACCAGTTATTTTTCTGTTGTTGGCTCATATTTGTTGGCAAGGTCTGTTGCTTACGTTTTGGTTGGATGGTTGACCTATTACATGGCAGATCAGATCGAACTGTGTGATGAAACTTTGGCGATAGTCGGGAAGGTGGCGGGACCATTGTTTATAGTCATCGGTCTTTTTTTATTGGATATTTTTCATATTCACGGATTGGAGAATCGTTGTGTCTTGTGGATGAATAAGGTTTTTCGAGAGAGATATTCATTGTGGAGTGCCTTCTTGTTAGGGTTGTTGTTGGCATTTGCGTTTTGTCCGTATAGTGCGGCAATCTATTTTGGGAGTGCGTTGCCTTTGGCAATGGAGGTTTCTCAAGGGTATTTGATTCCGGTTCTTTTTGCGTTAGGGGCGGCATCTCCTATTGCTTTTATTGCTTGGCTCTTCTATAAAGGAGTGGAAGAGAGGCTGAATGTTTGGATGAAATTTCAAAAATTCGAATATTGGTTTAGAAAAATAACTGCGGTTATTTTTATTCTGACAGGTATTCTTTTTGTCATTGAATATTATTTTGAAGGATAACTAAATATGTATGCGTATGAAGAGATTTTTTGCTTTTATCGTAACTCTTGTGGCTTTTCAGTGTGGTTGGGCAGCTGAGAAGGCAAGAATTGTGTTTAATGAGACTGAATATGTGATGACTGATAGTTATTTAGGGGAGACGTCTGAGCATGTTTTCGTTTTTAAGAATGAGGGAGACGCTCCTTTGATTGTCGCTAACGTAGTGCCATCTTGTGGTTGTGTCACACCGGCGTGGACAAAACAGCCTGTTGCTCCGGGTGATACTGGGTCAGTTCGTGTTTTTTATGAAGGTAAAGTGAGTGGGGCTTTCCATAAGACCATAAAGATTTATTCAAATTCATCAGGGAAACGTCCTGTTTTAAAAATATCTGGAGAGACAAAAAAGAGATGATGAAAATGATTTAAAAAAGCAAGTCCGGTTATTGGATTTGCTTTTTTTCTTTTTCCCAATTATGTTGTGCGGCCGCAGTGGAGAATCTTTCGTGGTCTATTGGGGCTTCTAATAATTGTTTTATTTTCTCTGCTAAATATTGTGGTTCGTAATGGTCTATTACCATTCCGGTTTTTTCTTTTTCGATTATATTCCTGATTTCAGGGAAATTTGTCGCTAAGATGGGAACGTGAGCTTGCATGAAATCAAAAATGCGATTGGGTAGCGAATAGTAGTAGCTAAGTCCTTTCGCTTCTAACAGACAAACACCGAGGTCTGCGCTGTTGGTGTAAGAAGGAAGTTCGTTAAAAGGGATAAATCCTTTGAAAATAACCTTGTCTTCTACTTTAAGCTCTTTGCATAGTTGGATCATCTCCTCTTTTTTGTCTCCGTTGCCAATGACGATGAATAAGGCGTTCTCAATGTAGGGCATTGCCTTTATCACCCAATCGACCCCTCTTCCCTCATTGACAGCCCCTTGGTATAGAATAATTTTTTTTTCGCTATTGTTGAAGATATTCTCTTTTTTGTATGGTTTGCTGAGAGGGACATTTCGTAAAACCTTTAAGGTGGTGCCATATTTTTTTTGGTAGTAATCGGCGATGGATTGGCAGACTGTGTAGCCATCGTTTAGACGAGGGATGATGAAGTCTTCTATTTTTGTCCAAAACATCTTTACGAACTTTCTGTCGGTCACTTCTGGTACTTCAGGGAATAATTCGTGGAAATCCATCGTCAGATCTATATTCTTTATTTTTGAGGCGAAAAAAGCTGCAAGGGCAGTGTCGGTGTCATTCCCCCATATTCGATCGCATTTTTTCGATAATAAATAAAAGAATAGTCTGAGATTGCATTCTATGTAGAATAGCGGTCCTTTTTTGAAATGTACATGTAGCCTGTGTGTTGAATAAGCCTGAGAGTATGCTTTGTTACAAGGTCGGCTGTCTGTGCCTACAACTAAGACATTCCAACCATTTTCGTGGAATGTTGTAGCCACTTTGTGGACTCGTTGGTCGGTTTCCAGATTGTTGGTCACCGTCATTATGATTTTTTTCGCTTCCATTGAGGGCAAAGTTACAAATCTTTATTTCTATCTTTGCAATTGTATAGAGAAAAATTTAAACTTTTTAAAAGTTGGATGTATGAAGCATTGTAAAAATTATTCGTTAAAAAAACATAATACATTTGGAATTGATGTGCAATGTGCTGATTTTTATGAATATGAAGTAAAATCAGAGTTGCTCGAGATGTATGAGCAGGGTGTTTTCAAGAACCGTTGGATTTCAGTAGGAGAGGGTAGCAACCTCTTGTTTTTAGGAGATCTGGATTTTACGGTGATTCACTCTGCATGTCAGGGCTATGAAATAGAAAAAGAAGATGATAAAGTACAGGTTCGTGTTGCCTCTGGAGTGGTGTGGGATGATTTTGTACGTTGGGCAGTAGAGCACTCATTAGGAGGAGTGGAGAATTTGTCGCTCATATTTGGTTTGGTTGGGGCTGCTCCCGTTCAGAATATCGGAGCCTATGGCGTTGAGGCGTGCGATGTGATTCTTTCCGTGGAAGTTTTCGACACTCAAAAAGGAACTTTTTTTGAGTTGCCCAAATCGCTATGTGAGTTTGAGTATAGAGGAAGTGTTTTTAAGAAAAATCCCCATTGGATTGTCGTTTCAGTTTTGTTTGAATTGACAAAGAAAGAGCATGTGTTCCGTTTAGATTATGGGAATGTGCGTGAGCAGATGCACGGGAAAGAACTTTCATTGGACAATGTCCGTCAGACTATCATAGAGATAAGAAAGAGTAAATTGCCATTGCCTTCCGAGATGGGCAGTGCAGGTAGTTTCTTTAAAAATCCGGTTGTGCAAGAATCGGTGTATGATGACATAAGGCTTCATTATGAGGACGTTCCTTTTTATCGAGTGGAAGGAGGGGTGAAAATCCCAGCGGCATGGCTCATCAGCCAGTGTGGCTGGAAAGGGAAAAGCCATGGGTTTGCAGGAGTGTACGAGAAGCAACCTCTGATTTTAGTTAATCGTGGAGGTGCCACAGGGCAGGAGGTTTTTGAGTTGATGAAAGAGATTCAGGATAGTGTAAAAAAAGAGTTCGGTATTTTATTGTCTCCTGAAGTTTGTATCGTACGATAGTGAAAAATAGGTGATGATAAACCAAAAAAACCAGAGTGAAAAACTCTGGTTTTTTTATGTGACATTCAAAACGTTTCTCATAAAGATATAAGGTCAGATCAGATATAGTATATTTATATAATAGGGTCAAAATCATAAGAACAAGTCTATCTCCTTGTTCGTTACAAAGTTAAGTTAGAATCATTCTTTATATGTTTAAGTCTTGAAATTATATGTGGATTATTTCAAAAAAGTGCGTTTTGTGAGTCGATATTTTTGTGGAGAATCTGAAAATCGTGTGGACAAATATGGGTTTTGCTCTTTTTTGTGTGTTTTTTGAAAAAAACAATCTCTTTTTGTGAAATAATTGTTAAGGAGTCTCGTTCTAATGAAAAAGAAAGAATTAGTTGTTCATTTAATCATTTTGCGTATGATAAAAACATTTACCAGAGAAGAAAAAAAAATAGAGGTAGTTAATTCAAAGAGGTGTTCGATGCCTGAAAATCTCGCTCCATCTTTTAGTTCTTTATGTTTAATTAGGGCTGTCGCTCATACATATATGTCTACCTCTAATCGAAAAGTCAACGATGTTCCAGTTGAGTATGGAACTGTTTTGAACTGAAAAAATGAGGGTGGTCAGATTAATTCACAGAGAGCCACCCTTTTTTTATATCTCTAATTCCAATTGAAACTCGTTTACTAAATTCTCGAACTCTTTGTTCTCTTCCATGAGTTTATTAAATCTGTCCATTGGAGATAGCGTTTTTTCTCTTTCTGAAACTTCTGCGATGATGGTGGTTAGATTGATATTCCCGTTTGCTAAGTTCACACGAAGAAAATTGAGTAGGTCTATCTTTTCTTCGTTCATCTCTTTTTCCTGCACGGAATTGTCTACTTTCTGGACGAGTTGATAGTTCTCCTCAAGGGTTGGTTTGCAAGACTCCATTGTGTTGATGAGGATTTGCCTTTCTGGTGCAAGACCTTTGATGTATTGGTTCCATGCGGAGATCATCATCTCTTGAGTGAACTCGTTATTGGAGGCGATTTTTTCTAATGTGTTTTCTTTCTCCTCTGTCTTCTCCTCAATTTTTTTCATCATTGATTTTATCGTCGGTCTGTTGATTGGACGATGGAATGATGGTTGTGTCTGTACACTCTTCGTTTGACCGCTCTCTTTGGTTGCAGGCGGTGGTGGTGTAGACTGGTTTGGGGAAGTTTGTGTGGAGGGAGCAGGTTGAATTTTACCTTCGTTATTAGACGAACTCCGTGCAGAAGGAGGAGTAGGAAGAGCCCCCTCCATTGCTGGGAAGAAAGGTTCAAAGGAGAGAGGGAGATTTCCCAGTAACTCCTCTAAATCCTCATATTTTTTTTTTGTCCGACAATTGGCAAAGTCGGATGAGCGTCAATTCTACGAGCAGCCTTTTGTTTTTGCTAACCTTGTAGTTCAAGTCACACTGGTTTGTGAGAGCCAACGATTTGATCAAGAAATCTGATTCGCATTGTTGGGCTTGTTGCTCATATTGCTTTTGGGTCTCTTCTCCTACTTCCAACAACTTTGTCGTTCGTTGATCTTTGCACATTAGCAAATTACGGAAATGAGAGCTTAGACCGTTCACGAGGTTTTCTGCTTCAAAACCTTTTGAGATGACAGTGTCGAGAGTCAGCAATGCGTTGGTGAAGTCTCCTTGTAAGAAATTGTCCGTTAATTTGAAATAATAATCATAATCGAGAACGTTGAGGTTTTCGATGACATTCTTGTAGGTGACATTACCATTGGTGCTGACAACCACTTGGTCGAAAATGGAGAGAGCGTCACGCATTGCTCCATCTGCTTTCTTTGCAATAACTTCCAGTCCCTCTCTGTCGGTTGTGATACCCTCTTTCTCCGCAATCATTTCCAACTGTTTCACCACGTCAGATATGCCAATCCTGTTGAAATCATATATCTGACAGCGAGAGAGAATAGTAGGGAGGACCTTGTGTTTCTCCGTGGTCGCCAATATGAAAATGGCGTATGCTGGTGGTTCTTCGAGCGTTTTGAGGAATGCGTTGAATGCCTGAGAGGAGAGCATGTGCACCTCATCAATAATGTAGACACTGTAATTGCCGATTTGAGGTGGAACACGCACTTGCTCTATCAGAACTCGTATGTCGTCCACACCATTGTTGGACGCAGCATCAAGTTCGTGTATGTTGTAAGACTTGTGTTCGTTGAACGACCTACATGAGTCACATTCGTTACAAGCCTCAAAATCATCCGTAAGATTTTGGCAGTTTATCGTTTTGGCGAAGATTCTCGCACAAGTTGTTTTTCCCACACCTCTGGGCCCGCAGAAAAGGTATGAGTGCGCCAATTTTCCGTTGGAGATGGCACCTTTGAGGGTGTTAACCAAAGAGTCCTGTCCTACTACGGACAGAAACGTCGATGGCCTATATTTTCTTGCAGAAACGATAAAATTTTCCATTTTTTTCTCGATTGATTTTAATGTCTTGAAATGTAGACAGTTTCGCCCACTGCCGGTTTTTTATTCTCTTTTTTCTTGACATTATTATAACGTCTTACTTGCCAGGGGTTTAGGTCGAACTCTTCTGCGATCTGCTCGTAAGTGTCCCCCTCCATTGCGATGACACTTTTCACTCGTCCGACCTTTTTCACCTCATGGGTTTTATATGCAGAGATATAACCCATTGAAGAAGATGACGTTTTAGGCTCTTCTGCTGGTTTAGTCTCTTCTGTGACAGTGATGGAGAGAGTCCCGTTGTCGTAATTGTATAGCTCATACGATTCGATTAGGTCTATGAGTTTTTTTGCATAGTCGGGAGCTGTGGCATATCCACATTTCTTCAAACCCTTTGCCCAGCCTTTATAATCACGGATGTCTAATTCGAAAAGTTCCTTGTAGCGATCTCTTTTCAAGAATTGAGAATGGTCGTCGAACGAGAGTTCTACTGATTTGTATTTTCGGAAACACTCCTGAGCTTTGTCGTCGTCGTGGTACACTCTCTCTCCTGTCCAGTTGTTATGACATTTAATGCCGAAGTGGTTGTTGCTTTTTCTCGCAAGTTCGCTCTTCCCCGCTCCCGATTCTAAAACGGCCTGCGCCAACGTGATGCTGGCAGGAATCCCGTGTTCTTGCATATTCACGATGGCGATAGAGGCGTACTTTTTTATGTAGTCGCTGTATGCCTGATTTTGAACTTGTTTTGCGTGAACTTGCATCATGCAAAAGAAAGCCAATAGAAAGAATATTGAATTTTTGAATTTCATGTTCATCTGTTTTTTGCAAAGATAAGTTTTTTTTGCCTTACTTTTTTTGAATGAGGAATATTTTTTCTAAATTGCGTTTTTATAATGTGAATGTTAAACTAAAAAGTGAAATAACTATGGCAAATGAATTAGATGAATTGTCGGGTCCAGTTAATGAGGCTGGAAGAGATGTGAATGTGATAGAAAAGAGATTAGAGGTGAAGACAGGCTTTGGTTCTGTCGTTTTTGAAGTGATGCTATGGGTGCTGGGGATTATCCCGGGTGTAATTTTCTTGTTTATGAAAATTAATGCGAAGAACTATTTCCAGCAGTTGCAGCAGAAGATTCAAGCGGATGCGTCTAACATAGACAACTATTTGGAGCAAAGAGTGCAGATTTTGCAAAATGTTGCGGCTTTGGTAGAAAAAGCGATTGATCTGGATAAGGATGTGATGAAGAGTGTCGCTGCATATCGTAGTGGAATCGGTCTTTCGGATGAGGAGAGGAACTCCCTATCTCTCTCTTTGGATAGGGGGATGGGACGATTATTCCCTCAGGTGGAGGCATACCCAGAATTAAAGGCTCATGCGGCAATTGCGGATGCAATGCAACAAAATAATTATCTGCAAAAAGAGATAACAGCGGCTCGTGCGCTCTACAATGATACTGTAAATCAATGGAACCGAGATATATTCGATTGGCCAACGAAGATGATAGTTGCGGCAAAAGAGGGATATACTACAAGAATACCGTTTACTGCTTCTGCAGAGGTGAAAGAACGTGCAAGAGAGGTCTTTTTTTGATGTCTTCTGAATTGTAGATTTTGTGATGAAGGATGTGTATGAGCCGTTAGAACGGTATAAGAATTATTTTAAACAGGAATTCAAAAAAAACACGCAAGCGGTTTTCGACCATTTGTGCGGTATGGCTTCCGTCGATACGGAGGCCAATCGTGCCTTGTGTGCAAAAATCTACAAGTTGCAGGAAGAAGAGAGTGCCTCTCGTAATAAGGGTGTCCGTTTTTTTTGTGCCGGGATAGGCTGTCTCTTAGTCGGTGCTCTCTTTTTGTTTTTCTATTTTTCAGAATATTGTCCTCCGGAATGGAAGATGTATCATCCTGCGTTACCGATTGGTGTGACGGTCGTTCTTGTTTGTCTCATCATCTATTTTATTTGCAAATGGAAGGATTGGTTAAAACGAGCCGATTTGGTGCGAGAGAAGATGCAGGTGAAAATAGATGAGGCTTACCAGCAGATGAGTAGCCTGAATGCGCTCTTCGGTGAGGATATCCCTATGAAATTAATTCGTAAAACAGTCCCTAAATTGGAGTTTGATCCTTTTTTCACCAGAGGAAGATTGTCAGAGTTGGTGAATGATTTTGGTTTTAGGGATCTTTCTGGAGAACTCATCTCTTTGGTGAGCGCAAAAAGTGGTACGATTAATGGCAACCCATTTGTGATCGCTCGTTTTAAGTATATGAAAATGGGGACTAAAATCTATGAGGGGCATCGGACGATTTCGTGGACTGAGTATTCGTATGGTCCGGATGGGAAACGAGTTCCTGTCACTCGTTCGGAGACGTTGACGGCAACCGTCAGCAAACCATATCCTTATTATACCGAATCGACGTTTGTCATCTATGGTAATGATGCTGCTCCCAATTTGAAGTTTGAAAGAAATCCGTCCAATTTATTGTCTGGCTTTATGCAAAAAAGGAGACAAAACATGAAGCGAAAGGAGTTGATGGAGTTCTCCCAAAATCTGAATGATGAGTATAATTATACGATGATGAGCAATGAGGAGTTTGAGATGCTTTTTGAAACGAAGTTCCGTAATAACGAGACGGAGTACCGTCTTTTGTTCACCCCTTTGGCTCAGGAGCAGATGTTGAAATTGATAAAAGATGAAACGGACTCTTTTGGAGATAAGTTTGTTTTTATGAAGGATAAGAAAATCAATTATGTCAGTGCGGATCAGTTGGAAGCAGTCTCTTTAGATGTCGGACAAAACGATTTCGCAGATTATGATTTTCAGCGGTGTAGGGAGAAATTTTTTAGCATCAATGAGTCCATTTTCAAAACGCTCTATTTTGCGATGGCTCCTATTTTGTCAATACCTCTTTATCAGCAACATCGTACCCAGAAGACGATTTATGGTTCGGACGATTCTCGCTCTTCTTCATGGGAGTGGGAGTGTTTGTTGAATGGTGTGAGCGAGGAGTATGTCAGAAGGTTGAAGCATGTGGGGTGCGTGACAGACCATATTGTGAAGGCGAAAAAGAAAAAGGATGTGTCAGATGGTATGACGGAGATAGAGGCGGTCTCTTGTGGATTTTCTGGTGCGGATAGGTGCGATACTGTTCGGGTGTGGGGCGGTGATGGATGTGTGCATCGGGTGGATGTGCCGTGGGTGGAGTATTCTCCGGTTACGCAATCTTCACAACTTATGGTGGAGGATTTGAAAATGGAGACTTCCGACGATGACGAGTTCCTTCCATTCAGACAGACTCATGCTTGTCGTTTGCTGTTTTGATTTTTATTGAGGAAGACTCGCATCGAGAACCTTTTCGTATAATTCGTCCCATGTGTCCCAACCGAAGTCTTGTGCGAAATGTTGGTTGTGAAAGAGGGTGATGAATGTCCCACCTACATTTTCTACCTGTTTTTTTATGCGCAGGATGAGTGTTAGAGCCTCCTCAGGTTTCAATTTCAAGTCTGATTTTAACGTTTTGTCCATTACCACTGTCGGGTATATTGTCAGTGGGTGTTCTTGTTCGGTTTTAAGATTGTAAAAGAGGAATGGGTGAGAGGTGCTTGCTCTAAAACCGGGTAGGTTGGAGTAGCAGAGCGACCAGTCGCTTGTGAATCCTTCTTTGAGGAGTAGTTCGTAGCTTTCGGGAAGTGTCATGCGAAGGTAGTGGAAGCGGACAGGGCGTTCTTCTCCATGCCATACCATCATTTTTTTTTCTATTCTGAAAAGCAGATGTTTTAGGCTGCAATGGTAGGAGGGGTGCATGCCTACTACGTCGTGCTGACTGATTTTTTTTCTGGTTTTCCAATATGAAAGACTTGGGAATATAGACCTTTTGTCTCTTTTCCCAAATGTTCCGCAATGGAAAAAAAATAGAGGGGTGCAGTTGTGTTTTTTATGAATCGAATGCAATTCCTCCAAGTTGAAATAGGGGTCTGGCAGTAGCCTTAAAACGGTTTTTAATCTTCTGACGGCAGAAGCCTTTTCTCCTTTCAGAAAATCTCTGAAACAACAATAGGCAGTTTGTAAAATGCCGTGGTTTTTATATGCGAAGACGTTGTCTACGTCAATTGTGGGTATGAATTGGTATTGGGGAGGTTGGAATGAAAGTTTGCTGTTGATTCGCAGTAAGTGTTCTTTTAGTTTGATGCACCACAAATCAATCAGGGGTGATTCTAAAAATCCATGTTTGAAAGCACAACTCTCTTCTGCAGGGAATCTTCCATGACAATCTTTAGTAGGGTTTGTGTATTCTTCATATCTGCTTAATAGGAAAAAAACCGCAGAGAAAATGTCGAAGGGAAGTTGTTGTCTGTCGTCTGATATTATCTCTACGGGAAATAAGGTGATAAGCCCTTCCCACTGTGACGTGGTGATGGTCTGAGGTCGGATTCCTTTTTCAAAAACCAATCCGCATGAAGGAATGTGCAAATTCGCTACGTGGAGTGGCTGTTCCCTTCCATATTGGATGACGAATGATTCTTGCCCGTCTAAATGGTCTTTTACTTCCCATTGGCAGCCCATGCAAATGGAAAATATGTGTTTGCAGGCATACTGCAATCTGGTCGTCGTTTGTTGGGAAAGTATCGTTATCATTGTTTTTTTTTCTGTTTTCTGCAAATGTAGAAAATCTTTTTCATATCAATTCTCCGGCATCGAAAAAACTATAAAAACCATTGTCGGCGACAATCAGATGGTCTATTAGGGTGATGTCGCACACTCGGCAGGCTTGAAGTATTTTTGTGGTGATGTTTTTGTCTTGATGACTTGCCACAAGATTGCCGGAAGGATGGTTGTGGACCAGTATTATACCACTTGCGAGGAGATTGAAAGCTTCTCTGATGATGAGTTTTACATCCACAATGCAGCAGGTGAGTCCCCCTTCTCCGAATTTTTTTATTTTGATGATTTTACACCCTGCATTCATGTAGATAACCCAGACTTCCTCTTTGGTGTTGCCCAAGATGTGCGGTTTGATTGCTTTGTAAATGTCTTCGCTGTTTTTGATGGATTCGACTTTCTTTTCGGTTGTGTGACTTAATCTTCTGCCCAGTTCCAGTCCGGCGAAGATTGTGACAGCCTTTGCCTCACCAATACCTCTGAAGTCGTGGGTGAGTTGATGTATGCTCGCTTGGGAGAGCAGGTTGAGGTTGTTGTCGAAGTCTCTCAAAATTCGCTGAGCCAGTTCCACCGCACTTTCATCTTTGTTGCCCGAACCGATCAGGATTGCCAATAGTTCTGCACTTGTTAAGGACTTTTGTCCGTTCATGAGCATTTTCTCACGAGGGCGGTCGCTCTCCTCCCGATCTCTCATGCGCAAACGATCGGGAGTGTCTGAAGGTAGATTTTCGATTTTCATTGTTTTGATTATTTTAAGGATTCTTTTGCTTTTAGATGGTTGATGAGAGGATTGGCGTACATAAGCCAGAACTTCTCTTCCAAGAACGGAATGTCTTTGTTCGGAAGGTCGATTTTCTCGATTTGTTTGGCGACGTATTGCTCAAAATTTTTTCTCTCATCTTCTGTGTATCCATTCCCCAAATAGGTTTGAGTCTGGTGTAGTTTGTCAAACGCGATGTAGTTCACGGGGAAAATGTGATAGTTCTGATGGATGCGGAGGTCGATGATCTCTGCGATTTTATTGAGGACGGTCTGTCGGTTGTCTTCTTCATCCACCATCTCTTCTATGAGGTCGTTGATTGGAGGAGTCAGTTCGTAGTAGATCTGTCCCTTGTTGCCCAAAATGCCTACTTTCATGTTCAGTACATCATCAGCTTTGGTCTTTTCAAAATTTTCATCATCTCTTTTTTGTTGAAACTCTTTTGCTTTCAGGTAGTCGCAGGAGTCGTATTCATACGAGATGGTGAAAGGTGCGATGTTCAGTTCGACGAAACATTGCTTCATGCTTCCCACCGCGCTTGTGGAGAGCATTTTTAGTAAACTCTCTTGTGTGTGGTCGTTTGAGTCTTTGGCACGACCTTCTCGTTGTGCGATCCATACGGAGTTGCGCATTTCGGAGATATTCCTACGGATATAGGTGGATAATTTGATGAAAGCTTCAAAAAGTTCCCTGCGGGTTCCGCTTCTTTTTACAAGGAAGCATCGGTTCATCTTCAGACAGTCGGTAATCCATTCGTTAGCGCAGAGATTGTCGCCAATTGCGATTTCCGTCGTCTCCCAACCATGATAATCCAGCATGGTGTTGAGGATTGCTGCATCCATGATGATGTCTCGATGGTTAGAAATGAAGAGGTATTTAATATCCTTGTGAAGATATTCCAAGCCATTGAATGAAATCGTACTTTTGCTGTTTTGGGCAAGCCTTTGGATAAAAGGAACGATAACCGCATGTTGAAATTCGTAGATGGAGTCGATTTTTTTTAGTCTGGCAACTAAAGTCTCAAAGTCTTCGTCAGGGAAAATTCCTTTGAGAATTTTTTGTACCGTTTCCTCTTTGATTACACGGTTGATTGCCGCATTTATCTCTTCGTCCCTAAAAGAACGCATATCGTCAAAGTTGAACTCTTTTCCCATTTTTTTACTTTATTAAGGATCGTTAATCACTGCAAAGGTATGAAAAATTTTTGTTTATAGTAGGTAAAGCAACCCTTCTGGCCCTAAGTTGAACAGTAAATCTATGATGCTCAGATTGGGTTGAAATCCAAACTGGGCATTGAAGACTTGATAGTAGGGTGGCAAATCCAATGACTGAGCCTGCTTGGGGTGGAAAGCTTTCCGTAGATCGTTGTAGTCGCCTTCCAAATCCTCTTTTTTTCTGTATAGTTCGGTCAATTGAGGTTTTTTATACAAGTGAAGGAGCGAAAGGGTTGTCTCCTGTATTTGCATGTTGAAATCAATTAAGAAATCCCACTTCTTTTTATAGAATGGTTCGAAATCATCTCTGTAGTACTCGAAGAATGGAGAGGAATTGTAGGCGGATTCTATCGCTCTCCAATGAGTTTGTTGCCACTTCTCTTGGTAGGATATTTTTATCTCTTTGAAGGGGCATTTTTCTTTGGGTCGGATGATAGGGATCGTCAAATCCATGATTTGGTTGCAGGTCATGATACGGCACCTGTTACGGTAGGTCTGCTTCTCGAAATGGTCGAATTGCTCAATTTCGATGTGGTCATACTGCGCCATTTTTTTGTAGTATTCCACGGGTGCTAAGTATGCGCTGCTGAGGAGCAGCCTTTCCCCCTCTCTATGTTCGGGAACTGTTGCATGGGCGGTCGTCTTCACTACATTCCCCCTTTCTTGTCTTGTTGAACATGGTTGAGACCGCTTGGACGGTCGTAGTTTGCAGAGGAGAAATCCCACTCCTCTTCCATTGCCCAACCTTTTTTTAACTTTAGTTGTTTAGGGAAATACCGAACCTCCTCAGGCTGTCTTCTGCTTTTGAAATCGCCAGTGTCCCAAACTCCATTTCCGTTGTTGTCGATGAAAAGCTTGATGTAGTAGTTTTGTGGCAGTAGATGGTTGAAGAAGACTCTTCCGTCGGTCAGTTTCTGAGTGCGGACGGTCTTGTCTTTTGAATTGAGCAGCAGCACGTAAGCGTCCCCCTTCACGTTGCTTACTTTCAGACCTATCGAACCATACTCGGACTCCGGTTTTTTCCCGAATTTAACTCTCAACGTGTCGTTGTGGTTGCCGTAGTAGTCGTGTACCGCAAACGAGTCGATTGTGAGCAAATAATCTTTTTCAGGCTCGATGTTGGCATTGATGAGGAGTGTGCGGTGATCTTCTTTTTTTGAAAGAGAAAAAGGAACGTCGTGCATGACAGAATCCTCTATGTAGCATAAATGCAACATCTTTTCATTAAGGGTTTTGATAGGCTGTTGCCATGATATTTGCATTGTGTCGTCGATCTCTATCAATTTTTTCCCCTGATTCAGTTTTAGTACGTTAGTCCTCTTAGGAGTGAGACCGTACCGTCTCAGACGCTCCTCTTTTTTTTGTGCGTTCTTCTTTTGTTTCTCTTCGTCTTGG
Organism: uncultured Bacteroidales bacterium; assembly: GCA_937916355.1. Lineage (GTDB taxonomy): Bacteria > Bacteroidota > Bacteroidia > Bacteroidales > Paludibacteraceae > UBA1181. The sequence goes on along the minus strand of CALFTM010000048.1, from coordinate 41,611 downwards.
AGGAACTTGTATGACAAGGTGATGTTGAGAGTGTCGACACTCTTCACAAAATTTTCTTGGTCGTCTGTTTTTAGATATTCCACTGCTAATTGTAAGGTGTCCAATTTCGTAATGGTGGTGTCGGTTATCCAATATTTTAGGGTGTCTGTCTGTTCGTTGGACTCAAGTTTGTACCAATCGTTGGATTGGAAATTGATTGGGTAGAGAGTCGGGTGTGATTTTTCGCATTTTGTGAAGATTAGAGAGAAAAAATTTCTTTCTGATCTTACTGCTTTTTCAAACTCCTGTAGTTTGACCTCTTTGTTGAACATCCGAAGGACAACATCCGAAGGGAGGAGTTTTTTCACACTTCTCACCTTTATTGTGTCGATTACCTGCTGAGTCTCTTCCGAACCATCTATTTTTACCTCTTTGAAAAGGGTGTCTTTGATGCTTTCGTGAAGGATAGACGGAATAGGCAAATCAACTTCCTGCATTGCGATTGCTTCCCCTACTTGGTCGTAGAAGAAGTTGCCGTTTACATCGGACAATGCGAAGATTTTATATTTTTGGGGTTTTACACCTTTGATGGAAAAATTTCCTGCTTCGTCCGTTTTCCCGATTCTTTCGAATGGGGTAGTGGTGAAGGTGGAGTCGGTGTAGGATGCCTCAGGGTAGATGCCCACGTAGGTGTATTGCATGGGCAACAAAAATTCCGCGTCTAAGAGTTTTCCGGAAATGACAAAGGAGTCGATTTCTTCTCCCGTTGTGAAGGTGAAACAATAGTTGGGAATCAGATTGTTCTCAGTGTAGTCTCCGATACACTTGTTGAAATCTAACGTATAGGTCGTGTTGGGACGCAAAGAGTCCTTCAACTCCACAATGAGTTTTTTACCGATGGCTTTCGCTGAGGCGGCTGGCTTTTGTGGAGGAGAGACAACAAGGTTCTGTGTAGGGTTGTTGACCTGAATATACTCGTTGAACTCTATTTCGATTGTTTGCGTCGAAACTTTTTTTGCATTTTCAGCCGGGGTGCTTTTGTAGAATTTAGGATGGGCGACATCCTTTTCCCCTCCAGTCGGACCTTGTCCCATGTTGGCGCAACCCGACAAAAGGGTTATGAGTAAAATTTCTAATCCTATCAGGATTTTATTATGTAACTGTCTCATGTTTCGTAATTTCATCCGTAGGTGGATTTTTTTGTTTACTGATGATGAAAATGCAAATTGCTGAATCAAAGAGGCTTGCGTAGGAATGCTCTTCCTCTCTGAGTGCGGCAAAATGTTTGGCGCAAAATTCACTAAAATTATTCAATTATGCAAACTATTTCCCAAAAAGAAATGAAGAGCATCGCTTTCACGTCGCACAGGAGGGAGGGGTGTTTTAGTTGCTTTCGTCGATGATGCGAACCAATGCCCACTCTCCATTATTTTTTTTGAATTCGTAAGTGGCATGGATTCCGGAGTCTGTACCCCTTTCGATAGTGAGAAATACGCTATCGCTTTTATATTCATGAGAAAATTCAGTTGGTTCTGTCGCTTTCCCATATAACCAAATTGATTCGCAATTGCTGAGGTTGCGTCTTTCCAAGAATTCGGTTCTTGGCTCCTCGTCGATTTCTATGATTTCCAACGGGAGAGGCTCTTTTATATGCTCTTTCTGAAAATAGAGGTCGTCGTCAAATTTTGTCCAAAAATCACGCTGTTCTTCAGTCAGACTTGTCCAACCATTCTCTCCTTGTGCCTCTTTCTTTGTCCCTCCGCATGAAGACATGAAAAGAGTGATTGTGGTTAAAAAAAACAAATTGAGTCTGATGATAAAATGTTTCATGTTTAATTAAAATTATGGTGATACCTATCCCTTATGATATTTGAATGTCTGAGCTATACGGGCAATGTTGTAGGTCAAATTCTACAATATTTAAAAAGGCCGTAGATGAGGAAAACAAAGGGTGGTGCGTACATAGCGTAATTCATCGTTTCTTCATCAAGTTGAAAGCAGACAAGTATTTCATGATATACGATATATACGCATGCGAATATGTAGTAAAAATTTCTTAGTTTTTTCTCTTTCTTTAGGTTTTCTTTGTCTTCTTCATCCTTTTTCTTTAGGATTTCTTTGTCTTCATCATCCAGTTTGGTGATAGGTTTTTGTTCGTATTCAGACTCGTATGGACAACGTAAGGCGGAGATTATGACCATTGCGGCTGCCTCATTCTTTTCCCTTACAGATTCTAAACAAACATCAAAAAAATTACCATCGTTCAGTTCCAATCGTAAGATGTTTTTTAGCTTAGTAGAAGAAGGATGTCTGTCGTCGAAAACATACGCTTTCTTGATTTGATTTTTTTCTATGGATCGCTTTTTGAAAAAATTATCCCATACGACAAGTTGTGAGTCAGTTGTGTAGAGGAATGCAGGCCATTCGAAAATTAAAAGATAGAACTGAGATATGTATGCCAATGCAAGAAAAATAAGAAAAAAAATCTCTGCGAAGGAGAAATTGAAATCTCCATTTTTTGAAGAGAGGTAAACGATAATGAAAGGAATGCCGAGAAAAAAGATTGCACACAAGTTAAAGAAACCCTTGCTACTGGGTTTTTTGTGACAAAAAAAAGTTTCTGAGTGCTTATGTTCTTTTTTTTCTTTTATGTACTCTTTTAATTTCATTTCTAATTGTAACAATTGGTTGATATTTGTTGTGTATAATCCAAACGATGAATTGGAATACAAAGATAGATAAAAAAATAAATATTTTAAATCTTAGGTTTGGTTGAAAAAAGAGAGGATTTGTCTGAGAAACGAGACCCCGATAGGAGAAAATTGAAATTAAGAAGTTTTTTTGAAGATAAGGCGTTAGTAGTCATTAAAATTAGTAATTTGCTGTCTGTCTGTCTGTCTCTCTCTCTGCAATCTACTCGAAATGAATTTATAGAACTCAATAATTTTTAACAAAGATGTAGATGAGGCAAGCAAAGACAGGTGCGTAAATAGCATAATCCATCGTTTCCTCATCAAAAAACTGATATTTCCATTGAAAGCAGAAAAGTATTACATAATATACGCATGCTAATATGAGGGTTAAATTATATTGTTTTTTCTCTTTCTTTAGGATTTCTTTGTCTTCATCATCCAGTTTGGTGATTGTTTTTTGTTCGTATTCAGACTCGTATGGACAACGTAAGGCGGAGATTATGACCATTGCGGCTGCCTCATTCTTTTCCCTTACAGATTCTAAACAAACATCAAAAAAATTACCATCGTTCAGTTCCAATCGTAAGATGTTTTTTAGCTTAGTAGAAGAAGGATGTCTGTCGTCGAAAACATACGCTTTCTTGATTTGATTTTTTTCTATGGATCGCTTTTTGAAAAAATTATCCCATACGACAAGTTGTGAGTCAGTTGTGTAGAGGAATGCAGGCCATTCGAAAATTAAAAGATAGAACTGAGATATGTATGCCAATGCAAGAAAAATAAGAAAAAAAATCTCTGCGAAGGAGAAATTGAAATCTCCATTTTTTGAAGAGAGGTAAACGATAATGAAAGGAATGCCGAGAAAAAAGATTGCACACAAGTTAAAGAAACCCTTGCTACTGGGTTTTTTGTGACAAAAAAAAGTTTCTGAGTGCTTATGTTCTTTTTTTTCTTTTATGTACTCTTTTAATTTCATTTCTAATTGTAACAATTGGTTGATATTTGTTGTGTATAATCCAAACGATGAATTGGAATACAAAGATAGATAAAAAAATAAATATTTTAAATCTTAGGTTTGGTTGAAAAAAGAGAGGATTTGTCTGAGAAACGAGACCCCGATAGGAGAAAATTGAAATTAAGAAGTTTTTTTTGAAGATAAAGCGTTAGTAGTCATTTAAAATTAGTAATTTTGCGGTTACGATAATGTTAAAGGATTTTTAGAAAAAAATAATATGAATAAAATTGTAAGAAAGGAGCATTTTTCTGAGAATGTGGTAATGTTGGAGGTCGAAGCTCCTCTGATTGCCAAGTCGAGGAAGGCTGGTCACTTCGTAATCGTCCGTATTTGGGAAAAGGGGGAGAGAATCCCACTTACGATTGCAGGTGCAGATACGGAAAAAGGTACTATCACGTTGGTTTGCCAGAAAGTTGGAGTCTCTTCAACCAAACTTTGTGAAATGAATGTCGGGGATGAGATCCTTGATGTTGTTGGTCCTTTAGGGAAAGCTACTCACATAGAGAATTTTGGAACGGTGGTGTGTGCTGGTGGTGGTGTTGGTGTCGCTCCATTGTTGCCGATTGTTGAGGCATTGAAGAAGGCCGGCAATAAGGTTATAACAGTTTTGGCTGCAAGGACGAAAGATCTTATCATCATGGAAGAGCAGATGCGAAAATATTCTGACGAAGTGGTGATTATGACGGATGATGGCTCGTATGGAAAGAAAGGTCTTGTGACAAATGGAGTGGAAGAGATCATCAACCGTGAAAAGGTGGATCTTTGCGTAACCATCGGCCCGGCGATTATGATGAAGTTTGTCTCCTTGCTCACTGCAAAATATAACATACCTACGGTCGCATCTTTGAACACAATCATGGTCGATGGAACAGGAATGTGCGGAGCTTGCCGTATCACAGTTGGGGGCGAGACCAAGTTTGTCTGTGTCGATGGGCCAGAGTTTGATGCGCATCAGGTTGATTTTGACGAGATGCTGATGAGAATGGGTGCGTATAGAGAAGAAGAGAAGTCTGATTTGTATAAAATCAGAGAATGATAGTTCTAACATTGAAAAAAGGACGATAATGGCAGAAGATAGAAATGTGGCTTGGAGAGAAGAACTTCGCAAGTCATTCAAAAATAAAGACCGTATTGAGATTTCTCGTGTACAGATGAACGAGTTGGATCCGAAGTCTCGCGCGAAGACGAGGGAGGAGGTGAATCAGGGACTGACAGCCGAGCAAGCTTTGCAAGAGGCGAAACGTTGTTTGGACTGCCCGAATCCTACTTGTATGACAGGTTGCCCTGTCTCAATCAACATCCCGGGTTTTATCAAAAACATCGAACGTGGTGAGTTCCTTGAGGCAGCAAAGGTATTGAAGGAGACCAGTGCGCTTCCTGCAGTGTGCGGACGTGTATGTCCTCAAGAGAAGCAGTGCGAGTCTCAGTGTTTCTACAAAATCAAATTGGAGAAAGAGCCTGTTGCCATTGGTTATTTGGAACGATTCGCTGCGGATTATGAACGTGAGAGCGGACAAATTTCAGTACCAGAGGTTGCCACTAAGAATGGAAAGAAGGTTGCTGTGGTCGGATCGGGACCTGCGGGACTTTCGTTTGCTGGTGACATGGCGAAAAAAGGGTATGACGTTACCGTTTTTGAAGCATTGCATGAAATTGGAGGTGTCTTGAAATACGGAATTCCGGAGTTCCGCCTTCCGAATGCTATTGTGGATGTGGAGATTGAGAACCTTTCCAAAATGGGAGTTGAGTTTGTCAAAGATTGCATCATCGGAAAAACACTCTCAGTGGAAGATTTGAAAGAGCAAGGTTATGCCGGTGTTTTTGTTGCAAGTGGTGCTGGTCTTCCACGTTTCATGAAAATCAAGGGAGAAAATTTGGTGGGCGTTTTGTCTTCAAATGAGTATCTTACCCGTGTCAATCTGATGCAAGCCTACAGCGAGGAGAGTGATACTCCAATTCATAAAGGAAAAGTTGTGGCTGTGATGGGTGGTGGAAATACTGCCATGGACTCCGTTCGTACTGCCCTGAGACTCGGTGCTGAACGTGCAATCATCATCTACCGTAGGTCTGAGAATGAAATGCCGGCACGTGCGGAGGAGGTGAAACACGCCAAAGAGGAGGGTGTTGAGTTTTTGATGCTTCACGACCCTGTGGAATATGTGGGAGATGAAAAGGGAAATCTTGTCGGAGTGAAATTGCAACGCATGGAATTGGGAGAACCTGACGCTTCAGGACGAAGAAGACCAGTGCCGGTTCCCGGTGCGATAGAGGAGATTGCCATCGATCAGGCGATTGTAAGTATAGGTGTCTATCCAAACCCTATTGTTCCTAACTCCATCGAAGGTTTGGCTGTAGGCAGAAAAGGAACGATTGAAGTAAATGAAGATATGCAAAGTTCGATTCCTACCATTTTTGCAGGAGGCGACATCGTGCGTGGTGGAGCTACTGTGATATTGGCGATGGGTGATGGTCGGGCTGCAGCTAAGGCAATGGACGAATATCTTTCAAAATAGTAATAAGTAAAAAATAACTTTTAGATTATAAATATGAAGACTGATATAATTTTATCTGGTGTAGGAGGACAAGGTATATTGTCCATCGCTGCGGTAATTGGTAAATCTGCAGTTGAGAATAATTTGTACATGAAACAATCAGAGGTTCACGGAATGAGTCAGCGCGGTGGTGATGTGATGTCTGCACTCCGTATTTCAGACCAGCCAATCGCTTCCGACCTTATCGGATTAGGCTCTGCTGATTTGATTATCTCTTTAGAGCCAATGGAGGCACTTCGCTATTTGCCGTATCTGAAAAAAGATGGTTGTGTTGTGACGAACAGCACTCCGTTGATCAACATTCCTGATTATCCTGCAATCGAAGAGGTTCTTGCGGAAGTGAAGAAAGTGAAGAATAATGTGATCATAGATGTGGATTCCATCGCCAAAGAGGTGGGGTCTCCTCGTGTCTCTAATATTGTGATGTTGGGGGCTTCTCTTCCGTTTTTAGGACTCCCTTCTTCTATCATTGAAGACGGTATTCGTTCTATTTTCGGTAGAAAGGGAGACGAGGTGGTGAATCTTAATTTGAAGGCTCTTGCTGCAGGTGAAGAGGCTTCTAAGGGTATGAAATAATTTTAAAAATACAGAAAAAATGTTGCAACGTATCCAGACACTCTATTTGTCTGTTACTTTTGTGTTGACCGTATTGTTGTTTTTTCTTCCTATGGCGAATTTTCAAGTGAACGGAGATTTGTATTCATTTACCGCCTTAGGTTTGGAAAAAGAGTTGGCTGATGGTTCATCATCGTCGTATGTGGCATATTCGTTTACAATGATGATTCTTGTCGCATTGATATTATTGGTGAATGTGATTGGAATCTTTTTATACAAAAATAGGGTGTTCCAAATGAGGTTTAATGTTTTGAACATTCTTTTGAATTTGGGAATCTATCCACTATTTTTCTTGTTTTCATGGACTGCCTTTTCTTCTATAGAAATTTCGAGAGATGATGTGTTGTTGAGTTATTCTGTTCCGTTGATCTTCCCTCTATTTAATATGATATTAACCTATTTGGCGGTACGTGCGATAGGAAGTGATGAGGCGTTAGTCCGTTCGTTGGATCGCATACGTTAAATGATGTTGTTAAAGGGAGATTTGGTCTTGTTGCGTGCGGTAGAGCCGATGGATGCCGATTTGCTCTATTGTTGGGAGAATGACACATCTTTGTGGCGTTTTGGCAACCCTGTGTCTCCTTATTCTCATTACCATTTGGAGAAGTTTATTGAGACTGCTGGTGATGTTTTCACGATGGGACAGATGAGGTTGATGATTGATTTGGTGGATGGTTCTGCCACGGTTGGTTGTGTCGACCTATTCGATTACGACCCTCGTTCGAGGCGGGCGGAGGTGGCGATTCTTGTAGATGTCGCACACCAAGGTAACCATTATGGGAAGGAGGCTTTGAAATTGCTTTCGGACTATGTGTTCAATCATTTGCATTTCCATCAGTTATATGCCTATGTGGGGGAAGATAATGAAGTCTCCAGAAATCTTTTTTCGGGTGCCGGCTTTTCAGAGGTCGCTTTGTTAAAAGATTGGTTTTGTAATGGCTCATGGGAAAATTGTTTTTTGTATCAAAAAATTGAATGAGAGAAACGATTCTAAAAAAATACCATTGATATGATAGATAAAGATATTGTGAAGTCCGTGATTGACGGAATGAATTTGCCAGATTTCAATAAGGCGACAATCAGAGAGGTGGTTACAATTGCAAACAAAGTAGAAGCCCAGACAGGTGAGAAATATGTTCGCATGGAGATGGGTGTGCCGGGTTTTGCCCCCGACCAGATTGGAACTAAGGCGGAAATTGAAGCTTTGCAAAAAGGTGTCGCATCAAAATATCCAATGTTGGACGGACATCCTGATTTGAAAGAGCAGGCGTCTCGTTTTGTGAAAGCGTTCATTGATGTGGATGTGAAGCCTGAAAGTTGTGTTCCGGTGTCTGGTTCTATGCAAGGTACTTATGCCTCCTTCTTGGTTTCTGGTCAGGCGAAAAAGGGGAAGGATACGGTGTTGTTCATTGATCCGGGATTTCCTGTGCAGAAGACCCAATTGGTTGTTTTGGGGTTGAAATATGAGTCTTTCGATATGTATGAGTATCGTGGAGAGAAATTGATTGAGAAAGTTGAATCCTATTTGAAAAAAGGAAATATCTGCAATATCATCTATTCAAATCCGAACAATCCTTCATGGTTTTGTTTGACGGAAGATGAGTTGAAAGGGATTGGCGAATTAGCAACGAAATACGATACAATCGTGATGGAGGATTTGGCTTATTTCGCGATGGATTTCCGCCGTGATTTGAGTAAGCCTTTTCAAGCACCTTTCCAGCCGACAGTTGCGAAATATACGGACAATTACATCCTTTTGATTTCAGGTTCAAAAGCATTCAGTTATGCCGGTCAGAGAATTGGAGTGGTGGCGATGTCTGACAAGATGTTCCATCGTTTCTATGAGGATTTGGCAGCTCGTTATGGAGTGGGTGAGTTTGGTACAGTGTTCGTGAATAGAATCCTTTATGTACTCTCTTCGGGTACTTCTCATTCTGCGCAATATGCTTTGGCGGCAATGTTCAAGGCTGCATGTGACGGAGAGTATAATTTCCTTGAAACGGTTCGAGAGTATGGTAATCGTGCGAAGAAGATGAAGGCCATCTTTGAAAAGCATGGATTCCATATCGTGTACGATAAAGATATTGATCAATCTATTGGAGATGGATTCTACTTTACGGTAGGTTACAAGGATTTGACAGGAGGTGAATTGATGTACAAATTGTTGTTCTATGGTATCAGTGCAATCAGTTTGGATACGACAGGAAGTAGACAACAAGGTCTTCGAGTTTGTACCTCTTTCATTCAAGACAACCAGTATGACGATTTAGATCAACGGTTGGCGGAGTTTGCAAAAGAGAATTAATATCTAACGGGATTGTCATTCCCAGTTAGAAGAGAGACGATGGGAAGGTTGGTTAAGAAGCCGATCTCCCATCGTTTCTCTTTTTATAAAGAGGTTTTGTGAAGTTTATATGATAGAAATGATTTTCGGTTGTGATGAGCATTGTTTTTTTTTTTGATCAAAATATTTTGTCTGTTAATGAAGTTAAATCTCATATCGGATATTTTATATCTCCCTTTTGCATATTAGGTTTCCAAAAAAAGATTTAATGAGCCGTTAAAAAATAATAAATAAGATTAAATCCTTTTAGTGGATGTTTGTTTTGATGTATTTTTACAGACGATTAGATAACAACTTAAAATTAGAATGATGGAAAATATTAGTGCTTACTTACCTTATTTGAGGGGCTATGATTTTACGGGGAAAGTGCCTGTTGTCATAGATTTTTATGCATCATGGTGTGGTCCATGCAAGAGTTTGTCTCCAATGGTTGAGCAGATGGCGAAAATTTATGAAGGCAGGGTGAAGATTTTGAAGGTCAATGTCGAGAAAAACACCTCGCTTGCGTCTGTTGCAAGGATTCAATCGGTTCCGACACTTTTCTTTGTCGATATTGACGGCAATATTCGTCGTCGGGTTGGTGTGCCAATGCATGGCGAGTTGGTGGAGGCGATAGAGGGCTTGATTAAAAAGTAAATCGTCCATGCCTGTTGTGGCTTGGACGACGAGAAAGGGTCGGCTGGGTTGAGGCTATTCCTCTTCCCAGTCGACTTCTATATCATACTCTTCATCTTCATCATCAATAAAATCGATTTCCTCATCATCCAAAGGAGAGTCGATTTCCATCGGACGGTGTGTCAGCGTCATGTGACGATCAATGTCTTTGCTGAGTTCGTTCCAGATAAGGTCTTTCAATTCCATTATACCATCTCCCGTTATAGAAGAGAAGAAGATGGTTGGAATGTCTTTTGGTAGCTCTTTCTTGAACTCGTTTATCAGTTCTTCGTCCAGAATATCAGATTTGGATATGCCCAAAATTCTTTGTTTATGAAGAAGTTCTTCGTTGTAGTTTTTCAGCTCGTTGAGCAAGATGTTATACTCTTTGTTTATATCATCAGAATCAGCAGGAATCAAGAATAGGAGGATGGCGTTTCTTTCGATGTGACGAAGGAAACGAAGTCCGATACCTCTTCCCTCACTCGCTCCTTCTATGATGCCCGGAATGTCTGCCATGGCAAAAGACTTTTGGTCTCGATAGGCGACGATCCCTAAATTAGGTTCAAGGGTCGTGAAAGGGTAGTTAGCGATTTTAGGTTTAGCAGCAGAAACGACAGAGAGCAAAGTGGATTTTCCTGCATTAGGAAATCCTACCAATCCGACATCCGCCAAAACCTTCAACTCCATGATGACCGTCTTTTCCACTGCTGGTTCTCCCGGTTGAGCATATCGGGGAGTCTGGTTGGTGGCAGATTTAAAATGCCAATTGCCGAGACCTCCTCGACCTCCTTTCAAAAGGATTACCTCTTGTTTGTCTTCTGTGACATCACAAATGAAATCTCCCGTTTCAGCATCATACACAACGGTTCCACATGGCACTTCAATTATTTTGTCTTCGCCATTCGCGCCAAAGCTTCTGCTACTGCTACCGCTTCCTCCGTTTCCTGCCAAGACGTGCTTCTCATATTTCAGGTGTATCAGTGTCCAATAGTTTTTGTTGCCACGGAGAATGACATGACCTCCGCGACCACCATCGCCACCATCCGGTCCACCCTTCGGAGTGTATTTTTCTCTGTGGAGATGAGCAGAGCCAGAGCCACCTTTGCCGGATCTGCAGTATATTTTCACATAATCAACAAAATTCGTTTCTGCCATAATGGGTATGAGTTGATGTTTTTAAGGAAATTCAATAGTTCTAAAACCAGTTTTTCTTTTTAAAATATAGAAGAGTGACACCAGAAGCAATGACCATCAGTCCCAATGAAAACGCATATCCATACTTCCAATGCAGTTCGGGTATGAAGTCGAAATTCATTCCGTATATACTTGCGATGAGGGTTGGCGGTAGGAATATTACGGACACGAGGGTAAACATTTTGATGATCTTATTCTGCTCAATGTTTACGAGACCGAGGAACGTATCTTGGAGATAGTCAAGACGGTCGAACCCGAATTTGGTGTGTTCGATTAGAGAGTTGATGTCTTTGATGACCATGTTCAGTCTTGGTTTCAACTCTTCCGGCATGAGAACGCTTTTCAATACGTTGGTCACCACACGTTGTTTGTCGATGATGTTTTCCCTTAGGTGCATGATGCGTTCCTGCATGTTTTTGATTTCCAAAAGGATGTCTTCGTCCACATCCTCTGCCATCGTCAGGGTTTTACTAAGTTTGGTGATAGAAGAGTTTGCCTCCTCGATCATATCCGCATCATATTCCACACGAGTCTCCAATAGTGCCACGAAAATGTGGTATCCTGTAGGATAGTTGCGGGGGCTTGCGAACATCTTTTTAACAGTTTCGTTAAAAGACTTCAAATTGGAATTGTCTCGAACAGAAACCAAGATGTTGTTTTTTAAAATGAAAGAGACTGGCTCTTTGTCATAGGTGTCCAAAAGGAAATTGGAGTTTGCGACCATCGTGTCTGCTGTCTCTATGTAACGAGAAGACATCTCAATCTCTTCGATTTCCTCCTCCTCTTGAATGTAAATTTTAAGGAATTGCTCCAATTCGGACTCGGTTTCCGGAGCAACATCATTAAGGTCAATCCACACGAAATTGCTAAGAGGCACTTCCCTGAGGATTTCAATGTCCTTTGCTATTTTTAGTCGGTTGTTGTCGAAGTAGAACAGCCTGACTTGTTGAATATTTGGTTGCATGTTTTAACTTTTTTGTAATTCCTCTTGTACTCGGTTTGTCAGTGAGATGAAGTCTTGCACGCTCAACTGCTCAGGTCGTTTGGTCGCAACGGGTTCTGACATCAGTGCAGAATCCTTTGGAACTAAAAGCGAGAGGGAGTTTCGCAGCATTTTGCGTCTCTGATTGAAGGCGGTTTTGACTACTTTGATGAATAGGGCTTCATCGCAATCCAGACGCTTTACTCCGTTTCTTTTCATACGGATTACAGCAGACTTCACTTTCGGAGGCGGGTCGAAAACATGCTCGTGTACCGTGAATAGGTATTCAATATCGTAAAAGGCTTGAAGTAGTACACTGAGAATCCCGTAAGCTTTGCAGTTGGGTGCAGCAGCAATTCTTTCCGCCACCTCCTTTTGGATCATGCCAGAGCATATCGGGATTTTGTCTCGATGTTCTAAAACCTTGAAGAATATTTGACTGGAAATGTTATATGGATAGTTGCCGATTACGTAGAAAGGTTCATCTTCAAAGAAATTTGAGAGGTCGAGTTTCAAAAAATCCTCTGCGATGATTCTTCCATGCAGGGCTTCAAAGTGCTGGTTGAGGTAGTCGACTGACTCTCTGTCTAATTCTACGACCTTTAAGTTGATTTTCGGATTTTTAAGAAGGAATTGAGTTAAAACACCCATGCCCGGACCAACTTCTAATACATTCGTTGGCTCGGTGATTTTCAAACTATCTGCGATGTTTTGGGCAATATTTAGATCCTTCAAAAAATGCTGCCCTAAAAATTTTTTGGGCGTAACAACCATCTTCCATATTCGTATTAAATTTTAACCTCTATTTTGTTCGCAAAGATAATGAATCTGCATTAAAAAATATTATTAGGGATAAACAAAATGTCCCATGAATGTAAAATTTTTTTGATTAAAAGAGTTCTGATGCACTTAGTCTCCTAACGTTACGCTAAGTCCGAATTTGACATAATCTGGATCCATCGCATAACCTCTCGTGTATAGATAGTTGTATTTTCTTGCCCATAGCGAGTTGAAGTGGTTGTAGAGAACATAGAATCTCAGATTTTTAAGTTGAATGTTGATGTATGCATTCATGTGGAGATAGTCTCCATATTCAATATAATCTTTACTTTCTGGGTCTTGCACGAAAAATTGTCCCGTGGCTGGCATGTAATGAGGCGCATGGTAACTGGAGTTCCATCGCATATCCACACCGAACTGTAGGTTCAGAAGCTTGAAAAGTTTTTCAAATTTCATGTAGGCTGTTGAATACCAGCATAACTTAGGCAAAGGAAGCACATCTTGGTTGCTACTTTGTTGGAATGTCAGTTCGTTGTCCCAATGTATTCTCCAAATCCTTGCATTTTCTTTCAGAGAGAGTGTGAGGATTTGCAGGTTGTTCGTGTACTGTTCTGGTTCGGCGATTCTGTTCCAATATACGTAGTTGTGCAAATTCCTGAAGTCCGCAGAGATGCTTAGTCCTAATCCATCGTAGAAAGCAAAAGAGGGGAGGTTGAGATGCCCATTGATGATCAAGTCTTGTTTGTTCTCAAAATTCTTGTCCCACTTTATGTGGTTGGAGTAGTAGTACTCCTCAAAAAAATCAGGACAGTAGCGTTCAAATTTTGCGTTAGCTCCGATTTCAACGGGTTGTTTTCCCCATTGAGCCTTGCTATTCAACTGTGCACCTAACTCTAATGAGCTTGCGGTTTTCTTTTCGTCTAAGAAATAGTATTCACCATAAAGTTTATAGGTGATGGCCTCACCTTGGTTTTTGGACAAGATCGCACCAACTCCCAATTTGTTTCTATAGGTTGTGCTGTATATCGGATTGATTGTATAGCCTAAAGAGTCGTTGTGAGGTGTAACCTCTCCTGAGTTGATGCTCCTATGCTCATCGAGATAGGTGTATTTTTTTGTTTTTGCAACAAAATAGGCGGAGAAGCCGAACTTCATCAGCGTGTTAAACTCCTCGTTTAAAGAAATGCCTAAAGTGTGCTTCATTTGCCAGTAGCGTGAAGAGTCGGTCGTGGAGACCGGGTTGAAATGAACTGAGTCGCTTCGGTTGTAAGAACGGAAGAAACTGTCTATCCCACCCCCTTTTGGAATGCTCCTTTCGTAGAGCCTTCTCCAATCACTCTCTGAGTTGAAGGTGTAGATAAATGACGTGACCGGTATCAGTTCCAGTGCTGTGGAGTCTTTTGTTACCTGCACCTCCTTTTCTATTCCGATGTTATAACGGTAATTAAACGAAGCGTTCCAGTTGCGGACTTTCGTCCATACATTGTCAGTAAAGTACACTTGCATAGTTTGCGGATCCATGTCACCCGTGTTCTTGGGGTCAGTGATAACTTTGTCGGACATGAACCCTCCATTCTCATAACTTTCGTATCCATTGAAAGAGATGGCAGCCCCAAACTGACTATGAAAACCGTCGTAACTGGTGAAAAAACCTGCATTGTAATTTTTGGTAGAAAGAGACGGGTATGCCCCATAAGCTTTGGTCCAATCTCCATACATTCCGAAGTTTAGCTTTTTGTTCGCGTTAACAGTGAAAACTCCATTCAGTCTTCTGTTGTCTCGGTTACTCGTTCCACCACTATAATAGTTGACGTAGGAAAACGGACGTTTTGTGTTGAAATAAAGGATTTCGTCCGTTGGTCTGTAGTATATTTGGTAGGGTTGAAAAAAAATGAAGTCGGTTTTGTTGATTCTGTCTGCAAAGATGGCAGATTGCGTAGGAGAACCCAAGTTTCCTAATGATTGGATGGCGATGGTCTTTTTTAGGGCTGGGTGATTTACATAGAACTCATTCATCGAAGTGTCGATTCCCGCGTTCTGTTTTGTTGCTAAATGCCCCTTGTAATTCCATGAATAAATGTTGTTTTTAGGTTTGGGTGCAGACTTTCTCTTGGTTGCTTTGAAGGAGTCTTGGGGCGTGTCTGTAGAAACGATAGGGAGAGAATCTCCATTGGTAATAGTTACGACACTATCCCTCCTCCTTGCCATTAAGGGTAAGGAAAAAAGCAACGATAATATTATGCATAACCAACTTTTCATCGAGCGGCAAAATTACAAAAAAAAGTAGAAAAAAAGAACAGAGACCTTATTTTACTGGTGAAACCACACTTACTCATCGAAGGTCGGGTCATTCAACTCTTCTTTGTAGCGATGTCCTACAGAGGCACAAGCAGCGAATAGTGCTCCAAGCAGTGCAAAAAGCATATCTTTTTGAGTGTCGAAGGGGTCTCCTTGGGACGCAACAAAGCTTTCCGCGAAATCACTTGAGATTATCATCGTCAAATATTCGAATAGTTCGTAAACCGCACTGATGCACATTGCGACGCTGATGCACAAAAAGACTTGGAGGGTGCTTCTCTTTACCATCTTCTTTTTTATCAACAACTCTTTGCATGCCATGTAGGGGGTTACGCCCTGCATGAAATGCCCTAATTTATCATAGTTGTTTCGCTCCCAGCCGAAGGTTTGCCCAAGCCAATCCGAGGCGTTGAAAAAAGGGACTTCTGCGTAGGTGAATATGCCACCGATGGTAAGCACGATGATTTCTAATGCGAAGATAATATTTAATAAGAGGGAGAACCTGACCTTCTTATCCAATAGAATAAAAATGGCAAGAAACCCCAGATAGGCAGGAAGAAGTTCCATGATCCACACCGAAATGTCCTTTGCTATAAAGGCTGTCATGGTACAAAGCCAAAACAGCAACATGTAAGCATATAAAGATTTTCTTTTTTTTATTTGTTCAAGCCAATTCATTCTTTTTTAGATTATGTTCTCCTTAAATTTGTCGAGGTTCTTTGGGAACTTCCCTAATGACAAAATCGGCAGTTTGTCCCCAAAACTCACTAACTGTCGGAGTCTGGGGGCGGCAACTGACGGATGTTAGTCTATTAGTTTGTTCGTTTGTGTGTCTGGGAAGATGACTGTCGGTTTGAAATTCTTCGCCTCCTCATAGTCCATCATCGCAAAGGACATGATGATGACCACGTCCCCCTTAGAAGCTTTTCTTGCAGCTGCGCCATTAAGGCAGATGATGCCAGAACCCCTTTCTCCCTTTATGGCGTATGTGATGAGTCTCTCCCCGTTGTTGTTGTTTACAACTTGAACCTTTTCGTTTTGAAGAATGTTTGCGGCTTCCATCAATTCCTCGTCGATGGTGATGCTTCCGATATACTCCAAATCTGCTTCTGTGACAGTAACTCTGTGAATTTTAGATTTTAAAATTTCAACTTGCATTTTTATGAATTGTTTTTTTGTGAAAAGATTTCTTTATTTATATTGAATGTTGTCTATCAGTCTTACTTCACCGCAGTAGACAGTGATGCAGCCAGTGATACCCTCAGCATCTGCCCACTCTTCGACACTTTGAAGCGTTTGAGAATTTACGATTTCGTAATATTCCACTTCAAGGATAGGGTCTTCGTTGATGGTGTCGATGACCCATTGCTTAACCTCCTGAAGAGAGTGGGTCTTTTGCATTTTTACACTTTGGAACAGTGCTTGAGAAATTTTCACCGCACTTATTTTCTCGTTTTCAGAAAGACGTGCGTTCCTGCTGCTGAGAGCCAATCCGCTCTCTTCCCTTACGATAGGGCAGCCGATGATTTCGATATTGTAGGAGTATCTTCTCACCATTTCTCGGATAATCGCCAACTGTTGGAAATCCTTCTCCCCGAAGTAGGCTTTTTGAGGCTCGACGATGTCGAAAAGTTTGCTCACTATTTGTCCGACACCATTGAAATGTCCCGGACGTGCTGGTCCTTCCATCACTTGGTCGAGCGGACTAAAATCGAATACACGGGTGTCTTCTGTGGGATAGATCTCCTCTACGGTAGGTGTGAAGGCGAAGGTGCAGTTCGCACTTTCCAATAATTTCACATCGGCTTCCACCGTACGAGGGTATTTTTCCAAATCCGTTGCGTTGTTGAATTGTGTTGGGTTGACAAAAATACTGACAACGCACACGTCGTTCTCTTTAACACATTTGTCCACCAAGGAGATGTGTCCACTGTGAAGAGCCCCCATAGTAGGAACTAACCCGATGCTCTTGCCCTCTTTTCTGCATTCTTCCAATGCTTTGCGAAGGTCTGAAACTTTAGAAAAAACTTTCATGTCGTATGATATTTCAGAATTATTCAATTAAAATTATTCGATAAAAACACTTGTTTCAAGTCGGACGAAAGGGAGTGAAACCCGAATCGTTCGCCAATTAGAAACATTATGCAAAGGAAACGATTATATTTGAGAGACAAAAGCACAATAAAGAAAAAAAATTAAAATTTGGCATATTGCTCGAAAAATGCTATCTTTGTAAGCAAAATGTAAATGAATGGATACAGTAAAAGTTTTATACATTACACAGGAGATTACTCCTTATCTACCCGAAAGTGAGGTTTCTTTGATGTGTAGGAGTCTTCCGCAGGCGATTCAGGAAAAGGGTCGTGAGATAAGAACGTTCATGCCGCGTTTCGGTTGTGTGAATGAGCGACGCAATCAGTTGCATGAGGTGATACGTTTGTCGGGAATGAATTTGATAATTGATGACACCGACCATCCCCTTATTATAAAGGTTGCTTCCATTCAGTCTGCTCGTATGCAGGTTTACTTTATCGACAATGACGATTTGTTCTCACGGAAATATACGGTTGCGGATGAAGAGGGGAATGAATTTGATGATAACGAAGACCGCAGCATATTTTTTGTCAGAGGTGTTTTAGAGACCGTTAAAAAGTTGCGTTGGACGCCAGACATTATTCATTGTCACGGCTGGATGACCGCATTGACACCTTTGTACATCAAAAAGGCATTCAATACAGATCCATTTTTCAAAAACTCTAAGATAGTCTATTCCATATATGGAGATGATTTCAAGCGACCATTCAGTTCCTCTTTTGCACGAAAGTTGAAGATTGAAGGGGTTGATGATAGTTCTCTTGAGGGAATCCTCGACAAGGAGGTCTCTTTCGAGGATTTGACTCGTTTTGCAGTAGGATATTCAGATGGAGTTGTATTGACATCGGAGAATGTTAATCCGAATTTGTCGGAGTTCGTACAACGAAGTGGAAAACTTTATTTGTCGGTATCGGATAAGGAAGGTTTTGTCGATTCGTATAACGAATTTTATGACAAGGTTTTGGAAAATGACAAATAATTTAGGGAAGGTTTGAAATAAAAGTCATGCTCTTTCGTTCTCCTTATTGATTAAAAGATAAAAAAGTTTCAGAAATGAATTATAAGAGAGGCGGTTTTGTAAGTCTGTTAGGACTTTTTAGTTGTTTTTTTGTAGCCCTCGCGTCAGTTCTTTTGACCTCTTGTGAGGATGATGAAGGGGTTGGTTCGTCCATTCAGCCCGAAGAGGATGTTCTGCGTAGCTATTCTAATATGGTTTCGTTGGACTCAAAGTCTGTGTTGGCTGATTCGGTGTTGAGTAAATACTCCTATTTTTTGTTGGGCCGTTATCGTGATGGTCGATTTGGTGAAATGACTGCGGAGTTTTTGACTCATGTGGATGCGAGAATCGGAGGTGTCGTTGTGCCAGACACGGCGGTGGTTTCTTCTTCTTCTGCTTCTACAGGAATCTTGGAGACGCTTCTTTCTGACATCAACCCTTCTTATGGAGATATATTGTCAATCTCTTCTCCGTCTGATGTTGTGGTTGATTCTACCCGTTTTTATATGGAATTTACCGACAACTTCTTCGGTGATTCTACTGCATTGCAGGCGATTACGGTATATGAGCTGAACAACTCTCTTCCTGACGGACGTTTGTGTACCAATACCAAAGTGGCAGACTATTGTGATAAGTCGCTTCAGTTGGGAAGACTCTCTTATCAGTTGCAGAATCGAAGGAAAATTACCATACCTTTGAAAAATGATTTGGGAGAGCGTATCTTATCTGCATACAAAGAGGGTACTTCTGTTTCAAGCCAAAAAGAGTTTGAGGAGTTGTTTAAAGGTTTTTATGTGAGCCACTCTTTTAACGAGGGTTCTATTTTGCAGATCTCTGTTGCGGGTGTACAGGTTTTCTATCATTATGATGCACAGATTCACACCACCTATGAGGGTAGAGATACGATAGTGCTTGCATCGGAAGTGACAACTGATAAAGGAGTGAAGTTGAACCCTTTGGTTTCCAGCATTTTCTTATCCGCCAATAAGTCTGTAAAGCAAGTGAATGTAATTACTCAGGAGGAGGTGGCCTCATTAATTCCTTCCTTGAATGAGTCAGATTATACTTGTACTTATACACCGTTAGGACTTTACACGGCGGTGGAGATTCCTTTCGATGCTTTGAGAGATTCTTTAAAGACGACTGGTGAAGATTCTATGCGTGTTATGTTCAATTCTGCGAAATTGATATTCCACAGAAAAAAAGATGATGCGAATAGTAAAGTGAAGGCGAGTGCATTTTTGATGCTCATAGAAAAAGATAAGGTGCTTGACTTCTTTTACAATAATAGGCAACCCGACGGAATTTCTTCCTTTGTTGCATCTGTGGACACTGCTGGTAACACTTACACGTTCAATGTGACCGCTCCTCTACAGAACAAGTTTAAAGGTGTTGGAGAGACCTTTGGGGACGATTTGGTTTTGGTGCCGGTGTTGCGATCTTCTGAAGATGGGAACTATTACTATCGTCAGCAGTTGTGGATGACGACGACGCTGTTGTATAATCCTTTGTGTGAAGATGAGGCACTTCGTCCGAGACTCGATCTCGTCTATACAAGAAGGTGATAAAATGAACAGTATGAAGCGAGTGCTTGCATTCCTCCGAGAACTTCGAGAAAACAACAACACCGTTTGGTTTCATGCTCATCGTGCAGAGTACGAGGAGGTTAGGAGCTATTTTAACGATTTTGCTGTGCGTTTGATAGCAAAGGTTCAGGAGTTTGATGCTTCTGTCGCAGGTTTGGAGTTGAAAGATTGTACTTATCGAATCAATCGAGACATAAGGTTCTCTTCAGATAAGTCTCCTTACAAAACCCACATGGGAGTCTTCATTTGTCCCGGAGGTAAGAAGTCGGGGAAGGCAGGTTATTACATTCATGTTTCTCCAGAAGGAGAAGGCGGAGGAGGTTATCCAGATGGATGCATGTTGGCGATAGGAAACTATTGTTACGACAAAAAAGTGGTGGAGATTGTAAGAGAAGATATAGAAGATGATGGGGCATTTTTCGATGGAATGATTCAAAATGCTAAGCAAAAGGGGTATCAGTTAGATTGTGAAGACTCTTTAAAAAGAGTGCCGCGAGGATTCAATTCAGATTCCCCCTATGCGGAATATTTAAAATTAAAAAGTTATTGTTTGTCGAAAATAGTCAGTGAGGAGTTCGTTTGTGCAGAATCATTGATGGAAAATGTCGTTGAAGAATTTAGAAGCCAGAAATCTTTTAACGACTACCTAAACAAGGTTGCAGACTATGTAGAAGAGGTTGACGAATAAAATTTGAGAACTCTTTTTGAGAGGCTTTTTTTCTTTTATTTTGTCAATTATAATTGTTAAAAAATGTTGTAGATACATTATTTTTAGTTAATTTTGTGCAAAAATTTTTCGGGAGAAATGTGAGTGGATTCCGTAAAATTTAAGTTTATAAAAGATGTAAATAATAATGCAATGAGTACAAGAAAGAAGATTGTAGTGGTCGGTGGTGGTGTTGCAGGCATGGCAGTTGGAATCTATGCGCAAAAGAATGGATTCGATTCTGTAATCATTGAAAAGCATATAATTCCTGGAGGTATCTGCACGGCATGGTATCGCAAAGGCTATAAGTTTGATTATTGTGTACAATGGTTGGTCGGTACAAAATCTGGAGCGTTCCATGACACGATGGTTGAGACTGGCATATTAGACGAAGGGGTTGATGTCTTGGATCAGGAGATTCATAATATGAATTTATCGAAAGAGGGTGACGAGTTTGTCATCTACACTGATCTGATGAAATGGTTTCAGTATTTATTGAAAATTTCACCCAAGGATTTTCGTGCGATCAATAAGTTGTGCTCTGATATTAGGTGGGCATCCCATCTGACACCATTTGAAAAGGCTCCTGCTCTTAGAAATACGTTCGATTATTTCAAGGCTTTTTTTGTGAATTTCCCCTCTCTTTATGTTTTGATGAGACATAGGAGTAAGACCTACACGGAGTATATAGAATCTTTAGGAATAAAGAGTCCAGAGTTGAAGAACCGACTTTTAGGAGTCTATGGGGAAAAGAATTTTGCCTCTTATGCTTTCCTATTGATCATGGGATGGTACTTCAGGAAAAATGCGGGTTATCCGATGGGTGGCTCGTTGGGTGTTGCGCAACGTATGCAGAAGAAATATGAGTCGTTGGGCGGTGAGTTCATGTTCAAAAAAGAGGTTTCTGAAATCGTTGTAGAGAATGGCAGAGCGTGTGGAGTCAAGTTGACTGATGGAACTTTTATAGAGGCTGATTATGTAGTCTCTGCTGCAGATGGGTATTCGACGCTTAACAAAATGTTGGGTGGAAAATTCCAGTCTGATAGTATCAAGAAAGCATACCAAGAGTGGAACCTTTTCGGCTCTTTTGTACAGGTGTCGTTTGGAGTGGATAAAAAACTATGTACAGATTATCCCGTACAGGTTGTCTTGGCGCAAGGCGAGAAGATTGGTTCTACAGAATTATCTCATAGTTATCGAGTCTTAAACTATTCGTTCGACCCTTCTATGGCACCAGAAGGGAAGAGTACCATCGTATTTAGGTTTGATAGCCCGTATGAGTGGTGGATTTCCTTGTCTAAAGAGGAGTACGCAAAAGAGAAAGAACGCATATTGGAGGATGCCAAAAAGCTTTTAGAAAAGCATTATCCGGGAAGTGCCGAAGCAATTGAAATCAGTGATGTGGCAACACCATTGACAACGGTGCGCTATACCGGCGTTTGGAAAGGTGCGTATGAAGGGTTCTTGTCCACTCCGAAAAATATCATCAACCAACTCGATCAAAAATTAAAAGGGTTGGACGGTTTCTATTTGGCAGGTCAATGGCTGTTCCCGGGAGGCGGAATACCACCTTCGGTACATTCAGGGAAGTGGGCTATCCAATTGATTTGTAGGGATGAGAAGAAGAAGTTTGTCAGTTGAAAAAATTTTGATAATGGTTGCGGGGGTGCTGTTGTACTCCCGCTTTTTTTATAAATGTCTCTGTAGAAAGGAACTAACACAGTATTCGCATATCCGATGGATGCTGCGCTATTACAACTCGGTTGTTTTCGTTCAAATGTTTTTCTTTCACAAAATAAGCAATTGAAAGCATATAGAAAAGTCTGCCGTTTTTCGGATAGTTGCAATTAAAATTTGATTCTGTGGTTTTGGATTAATACATAAAAGTATTATTTTTGCTTTGATAATTAAGGACTAAAGATTGTTTAGTTGTGAGAAAAATTTTGCTATACATACTTTTGTTTATAGGATTAGGTTCTTTCTTTCAAGATGAGAATCCAATCGATTCTATATCAAAAGAGTATATAGTAGAAAGTTGCGAAAGTATTGCGGCGTTTGGAAGTGCAGAAAAAGAAGATTTCGCGGATATCTTTCAATTGAAGAGATTTTCGTTGCCCTCTCAGATTGTTGTTGTTTCGGTGGAGAATAGTTATTCCAACAGAAATTATACATCTTTAAAGTATTGGTTATCTCATCTTTTTTATGTCGAAAATTGTAAAACTCTACTAAAATCTGTAGTATATAATAGAAAACTGTTTTGCTCTTTTATCGCAGAAAGAGGGTATTATATTTATTGTTTGCGAAAGATAATCATTTGATTCTAAAGATTATTCTTATTTTGATTGTTCCTGTAATCGGTATGGTGATTAAGAAGAATAGGTGAGGTGGTTTTTACCGTCACTTGTACTTATTTTCGTGTTTATCCATCGAGTTTATGGGGATAGTCTTAATCATTCATTTAAACTATCATCTTAGATCTCATTTTGTTGCCAAAATGATAGAGGTTTTTTAGTTCTTACTGTTTGTGATAATGTAGAGAACTTGGAAAATGTTCTGTTACTTGGTAAAATGTAGTTCTATAGAAATCTTATCTAATTTTCAAGGAGTGCAGATTTAAAAGTTCTGTTCTCTTTGTGGTGGCGTTTTTTATTAACTGCAGACGGAATAAAAATCGGAGCATTGTATTGCATTCTACTTTCAAAACATGTTTCCGATTAACATGTTCCTGTCTCAAAAGTAATAAAGCCGGCATCCAATGAGAGTATTAAAACATTGAATTTAATTAATCACTATAAAAATAGTATCTATGTTAGTTTTAATGGTTGTATTGTTTCTGTTGGGATATGCTGCCATCGCAATGGAACACCAAATCAACGTCAACAAGGCAGCTTCTGCATTAGTGTTATGTTGTTTCCTCTGGACAATATACATATTTATTGCACCGGATATTGTAGTCGACACCCCTGAGTTTAAGAACTTTTTAGCCAGTGGATTGGGAGGAGAAGGTTTTTCTAATTTGGCTGTGTTTGATTATGTTACAAGTGTCCAAATTATTGAACATGTCGGAGACATCGCAGAGATTTTGTTTTTCCTTATGGGAGCAATGACGATTGTCGAATTAATCGATGTACATGGAGGTTTTTCAATCATAACAGATAGAATCACTGTCAAGAACAAACGAAAATTGCTTTGGATTATTGGTCTTATAACTTTTTTCATGTCGGCTGTGCTTGATAATCTTACCACTGCAATTGTGATGACCATGATGTTGAGGAAGATGGTTTCAGACCCTAAAGATCGTTGGATTTATGCAGGTATTATCATTATTGCGGCTAATAGTGGTGGAGCCTTTTCTCCGATTGGAGATGTGACAACAATTATGCTTTGGGTGAAAGGAAATATCTCTACTTCAGGTGTTATTCCAGCATTGATTGTTCCTTCGTTAATTTCTCTCATAGTTCCTCTGTTATTTGCCTCAAAAAAACTCTCCGGAGAGTTGGTTTCGCAAAATAGTAGTGAAACTTCTGTAGAAAAGGGAACTCAAGATTATATTACGAAAAATGAAAGATTGATCATCTTCGTGATGGGTATCTCTTGTTTATTGTTTGTTCCTATCTTCAAAACTATCACTCATTTGCCACCATTTATTGGAGTTTTGTTGGGATTGAGTTTGATGTGGATCTATACAGAAATTATGTATTTGAAGAAAAGGAACATGCCGCAGGATTATAAAGCGACTATCTCAGTGGTTTTGAGTCGTATTGATATGACTACCATTCTTTTCTTTTTAGGAATCTTGATGGCTGTCTCTGCATTGCAATCTGCCGGATTATTGGCTCAGATGGCGCAATGGTTGGATGAGGTTTTTGATAAAAACGTTTACATCGTCAATCTTATCATCGGATTTTTATCTTCTATCGTAGATAATGTTCCTCTTGTGGCCGGTGCCATGGGAATGTATGAGTTGGCGGAAGTTGGAAATTATGCTGTAGATGGAGATTTTTGGTTATTCTTGGCTTATTGTGCCGGTGTTGGTGGAAGTATGTTGATTATTGGTTCTGCTGCCGGTGTTGTAGTGATGGGATTAGAAAAAATCTCTTTTGGTTGGTATCTTAAAAACATCTCTCTATTAGCTATGCTGGGATATTTGGCAGGTGCTGCTTTTTTTGTATTATCTTCTATTTATTTGTAGTATCATAGTTTTATATTATGGATTCAAAAAAAATAATCGGTTTGGCTATTTCTGTTGTATTGACATTGATAGCATGGTTTATCCCATTGGATAGTTTTGGTATTCCGGGATTGACTATTATTGAGCAACGCGTGATTGCCCTCTTTATTTTTGCAGCTTATATGTGGATTTCAGAATCAATTCCTATTTGGACTACATCTGTTTTGGTGTTGGTGCTTATGTTGTTGACTACCTCTGACAGTATGTTTAATTTTATGCGTGTAGATGATCCTACATTTGGTACTCCAATCGGTAATAAAGCTTTGATGGCTTCGTTTGCCGACCCAACTATCATGTTGTTCATGGGAGGTTTTGTGCTGGCTATTACTGCTACAAAATACAAGTTGGATGCGGCTTTGGCAAAGGTGATGTTAGCTCCTTTCGGAACTCGTTCAGAGTTTGTGTTGTTAGGTTTCCTTCTTGTTACCGGTGTGTTTTCTATGTTTATGAGTAATACTGCAACGGCTGCTATGATGTTAGCAATTTTAACTCCGGTATTATCTTCTCTTCCTGCTAATGGTAAGGGTAAAATCGCCTTGGCTTTAGCTATCCCTGTTGCAGCAAATATTGGTGGTATTGGTACTCCAATCGGTACACCTCCTAATGCCATTGCTAAGGGTAACTTAGAAAACCTATTGGGTATCAATATTGGTTTTGGGGATTGGGCGATGATAATGATTCCTTTGGCTTTGGTAATATTGTTAATCATGTGGTTTGTTTTGATTAAATTGTTCCCATTCTCTCAAAAAAATATTAAAATTGAGATTGAAGGAGAATTTGAAAAGAGTCCTAAAGCCTACATCGTTTATATTACATTTGCATTAACAATTTTATTGTGGGTTACAGACAAGTTGACCGGTGTTAATTCTAATGTAGTGGCTTTGATTCCGTTTGCGGTGTTCAGCATTTGCGGCATCTTCACCAAGGAGGACTTGCGCTTGATTGATTGGGATGTACTTTGGTTGGTTGCAGGAGGTTTTGCCTTAGGTATCGGATTGGATAAGACTGGTTTGGCAGAGCATTTGGTTAAAGCAATTCCATTTAGTACTTGGTCTCCATTGGTTGTGATTGTTGGTTCTGGTTTGTTGTGTATTGTGATGTCCACTTTTATGTCTAATTCTGCAACTGCGGCATTATTGATTCCGATTTTAGTGGCAGTAGGTTCCGGAATGCAACAAGAGTTGCTTCCTTATGGAGGTGTGAAAACTTTGATTATAGGGTTGGCTCTTTCTGCATCGTTTGCAATGGCATTGCCAATCAGTACACCTCCTAATGCCTTGGCATACGCAAAAGGCTTCATCCAGCAAAAGGATATGGCTCTTGTGGGTATAATTGTAGGAGTTATTAGTATGATTTTGGGTTACACATTATTGGTGTTTGTTGGTAAAATGGGCTTGTTGTAATTTTTATCTTATACTATCAAAAGAGGAAGGGGCAGTTCGGTTTTCGGACTGCCTCTTTTTATCATCTTTTTATGTTGAATTTAAAAATTATTATGGGTTTTATAGACGTTCCCGATGTTTTCAATGATGTCGCTTGCCAACAGACTCTCTTCTGACTCTCTTGATAAGGCAAGGTCTCCCG
Source organism: uncultured Bacteroidales bacterium (assembly GCA_937916355.1). Taxonomy (GTDB): domain Bacteria; phylum Bacteroidota; class Bacteroidia; order Bacteroidales; family Paludibacteraceae; genus UBA1181. The sequence continues at coordinate 15,304 of CALFTM010000048.1, read as the reverse complement.
CTTTTCCGTGTAGCCATACCCCTAAGATGGCCGCTTTTTCTGGTGTGTATCCTTGCGCTAATAGGGAGGTGAGAATGCCAGTTAGGGTGTCTCCGCTTCCTGCTGTCGCCATGCCGGAATTTCCTGTAGAATTGATGTGTAATGTTCCGTCAGGAAGAGATATGCTTGTGTACGCTCCTTTTAAAATGATGATGATGTTCTTCTTCTGAGAAATCTCCATTTGAGTCAGCCAGCACTCATAAGCAGATTTTTTCATGCCGATGAGTCTCTCGAACTCTTTTGGGTGTGGGGTTAGGATGGTTTTGGGAGGCAGGAGTTCCCACAACTCTCTGTTTTTTGATAATATGTTTAGAGCATCTGCGTCCAGCACCAATTTTTCTGGTTTTTTCTCTAATAGAAGTTTCAATCCATTTATGCTACTTTCTTCGCAGCCCAGTCCCGGACCGACACCAATGGCGGTATATTTTGATATGTCAGGGATGTCAGAGAAGCAGTTCTGTTGAGCATCCAATGAGACAATCGCTTCGGGAATGGAGATTTGCATGATTGTGTAGCCACACTGAGGAGTATGTATGGTTGTAAGTCCGCAACCAGTTCTCAACGCCGCTTTTGCAGCCAATACTGCAGCCCCCATCATTCCAAAAGAACCAGCAACGATCAGGGCATGTCCGAAAGTCCCTTTGTGTCCAAACTTGCTGCGTTTCAAAAAAGAGATGTCAGAGCTTTCTGTGTAATAGAACGGAGATTCAGTTTCAGAAAGAGCTTTTGGATGAAGTTGGATGTCCAAAATCTCCCATTCCCCTAAATGTCTTTCGTTTTCAGCCATGAAAAAAGATGGTTTAGGCGTTTGAAAAGAGAAAGTGTGGGAAGCGTTGACAATATGGTTGTGGTCATTTTTACTGTTGTCCTCTCCGAAAAGTCCCGAAGGAAGGTCGATCGAGAAGATTTTGCCCTTGCAATGGTTGATTCTTTCCACTGTCAGTGCGAAAATTCCTTCTAAAGGTCTGTTCAATCCAGAACCGAACAAACCATCAATGAGTAGGTCACAAGAGAAGATATTCTCATCGTCCAGTTCGTGCGAGTGGGTTATTTTATGGATGAGGGTTTTCTCAGCCAGCTCTTCGTATGCTTTTTGGCAATCCTCAGAAAGAGTCCCTTTAGGAGAAATCAGGAAGACCTTTGGAACTATCCCGATGTTCAAGAGAAGACGGGCGACCACCATTGCGTCACCTCCGTTGTTACCGGCACCTGCAACCACGACGACTTCCCCCTCTTGCGGAAGATGAGGTAACAGACGGTTGAAGAATGCCAATGAGGCACGTTTCATGAGGTTAAAAGAGCTTATCGGCTCTTTTTCTATTGTCATTCTGTCAATTTGTCGAATGAGTTGAGTCTGAAAAAATTTCATCACTATTTAGAAGGATAATGTTTTTATAACCATCGAAGTGAAGAGAATCCTCTTCCGTGGAGTCTGAATCCGAATCTTTCTCATTCCCGTTTAGTAAAAATCTCGCCTCTCCGGTTAGTTTTACGTTAGGGATTAGCTGGGCAGTATCTTTTTCTGAAATGATTTCTCTTTTCAGTAATTTGCTTGCCACTAATTTGTAATAGTCTGCCAGATAAGGCTTTAGATTTTGCTCTTTATCAAAAGACCATTTGAATTTTTTGGGTTTGGGTATGATGCTGGTTAGGAATATTGCCTCTTCAATAGAGAGAAGAGAAGGTTCTTTCTCGAAATAGTATTGAGCCGCCTCTTTTGCTCCGTAAACATCAGGTCCCCATTCGATGATGTTCAAGTAAATCTCAAACATCCTTTCTTTCGATATCAGTCGTTTGTTTTCTATGAGCCAAACGATCAAAGCCTCCTCCAATTTGCGAGCAAGCGTCTTTTCTTTGCTGAGCCACAAGTTTTTCACCAGTTGCATGGAGATGGTGCTGCCACCTCTGGCAAACTTTTTCTCTTTTATGTTTTGTATAATGGAAGCCCGTAAAGCACTTTCAAGAAACCCTTTGTGGTGAAAAAAGAGTCCGTCTTCTGAAATCAAGATTGAATTGGTCAGATAAGGCGATACTTGATCGGTGCATACGTAGTTTGGATTCTCTTCCGATAAGAGAATGGAACGTTTCTTCACTCCATTTTCGTATATGTGATGGGTAAAAGCATTGTTAGGGATTCTAAAGTCTGTTGCTCCAAATTGTAGGATGTTAAAATTGTGTGATGTCATGGAAGATGAAAACTCTAAACTGTCTATTTGCTTGGTGTCCAGTTTGAAATGGAAATCGTAGGAGAGTTTCCCTGAAGTTTTAATGCCTTTCAAGTGAGGGCAAAGTCCATCCGGAATAGAAGAAAATAGATTTTGTGCTTCAAACGAGGGGGCGGACACATCAATGGAAAACACATGATTCTCCATTTCAGTTTGCCAGACAAAATGAGGATGGACTTCAAACTCGTTGATTTTGATTGTACTGGAAGAGTCTATTTCAAGTCTGTCATCTTTGATGGTTGTTTTGAAATCAAATGATGCCGTGTGGCAAAAAATTGTGTCTCCTGTTATTTTAGGACTAAAGAAAGAACTGTTGAGGCAAGAGAGTTCTCCAGAGAACCAAACCGTCTCGTCCTCTCCCTCTTTTGAAGACAACGAGGCTTTCAGCGTGTCAAAAGTTAGGGAAGAATTGAAATTTTTTTGTAAAAAAGGAACTTCTACAGAGTTGTTGTTTAGACTGTAGATTACGATATTGCTCTCGTCAGAAGACTTTTCGCCCAAATTGCCTTTGAAGATGTAATATTTGTTTTTCCCCTCTTGGTTAGAGTTCTCGTTTTTATCGAGTAGAATCATTTGAGAGAAAAAAGCCCTCTGTTCCATTTGAGTCTCAGGAAGATAGAACTGGATGTTCATACTGTCCGTTCTCAGATGAGTAGTCCACTCCTTGATGGAAATATCTTTTGGTGCTACTTTTGTCAGGAAATGGTGAAGTTTGGCAATCTTTTGAGTTTGGCTATTGATTCGTTTGAATAGAGATTGGGTTGAGTCAACGGAGTCGTGTGTATCCCTTTTTCCACGCTCATTTATATAGTTTGTGATAAAGGTGTAATTCTTCTTTTTAGGGGTGTGGATGATGTTTAGTCGTGCGCCCTCTGCATTGATGCTTTTCAGTCGTTTATCTCCATGGAGGAGAGATATGGGATTGAAAAGGGCAGAGAGCGAAGATATACTCAATAACGTGTCGTTTTGAGGCGTGATGACTGTGAGGTCTTTGACGGAAAAGAAAGAAATACCCTCGATATTCAATTCTCCATAAAGGATTTTACAGTTTGTCTTTTTTTCAAAATCGGAGATTCTCTTGTCGAGGGCAGAACCGATGATTTGACTTCGTGTGGCAAATATGGCATAGGCGACGATAGCCAAAAGCAGACACACTGCAATTGTTATGTATAGTTTTTTATTTTTTCTCATTCTCTATAATTCTATGTAGTTGCTTTGCAAATATAGTTTATTTTACAACTTTTAAGGAATAATATTAAAATAACTATCTGAAATTTCGAGAAAGATGGTCTTTTATGCCTATTTTTGTTCAAATTGTTCATTTAGTAACATAAAAAATAAAGGCAGCTTCTATAAATTAGAATCCTAAAACATAAAATCTATTTTATAAAAGTTGTTTTTATAGAAACAGAGAGAAATAAGATGTAGGTTATGGAAAAAAGACTGGAAATCATAGCGAAAATAAAGAGAAAAATGGAGAGGGAAAAAGCAAAATTTTTCTTTTTGACCACCGGAGACCCTCATTTGAGTGAGTATCCTTGTGAGCGTTGGAAGATATTGGAACGTGTTACCGGTTTTTCTGGCTCCAATGGATTTTTGGTGCTATCTGATTTCGGTGACTTTTTGTGGACAGACTCACGCTATCTGTTGCAGGCGGAAAAGGAGTTGCAGGGAACCTCCATTTCCATCAAACAGATGGTTACAGGAGAAGAACCTTTGGAATGGCTTGCAAGCTTTGAAGAGTTTTATCACACAGTCGTATTCGATGGTGATTTTTTCTCAAAATCATTTACAGATAAATTATATTCTATCGTCAGGCAAGAAGATGGTTGTTTTTTTACAGATTTTCGATTAGATAAGTATGTTGATATGCCAGATTTGCCCAATACTCCCGTTTTTTTGCATCCGGTGGAATATTGTGGAGAATCTTTTTCGGAAAAGAAAGAAAGGATTTTTGCTTCGATTTCTTCGGAAGTCACCCACCTCTTCCTCTCTTCTTTAGATGATATTGCATGGACATTCAATATTCGCTCTTCAGATTCTTCATACACGCCCTACGTGATTTCTTATGCGATTTTGGCGAGAAATGGCACATCTATCCTTTTTGCCGATGAGAGTCGTTTTGACGAAGGCATGAAAAAATATCTCAAAGAAAATAAAGTGCGAATTTGCCGCTATGAGAAGGTGAAGGGTTATGTGAAGAAATTTTCTTGCCGGTCGGATGTGAAGTTTTCCATAGATCCGTCACGATTGAACCACAACCTGTTCCATTGTTTCGCTCCATATTATCATCATTGCAGCGAACCCTCTCCCGTTCCACTTTTGAAAAGTGTGAAGAATGCCACGGAGTGCCGTTGCGTTCGCAATGCCATGGTGAAGGATGGTGTGGCACTTGTTGAGGCGATTTCAGAAATCAAAACGAGGATAGAAGAGCATGTTCGTACTACGGAAATTGATGTTTCGAGAATTTTAGCGAAGCATAGAAAAATGCAGGAAAACTACTTTTCTGATAGTTTTGAAACGATTTCAGCCTATGGCCCCAATGGTGCGGTCGTTCACTATTCTCCGAAAGAAGAGGATTGTGCAGAGGTGGGGACAGACTCTTTGTTGCTGATTGATTCCGGAGGAAATTATTACGATGGAACAACTGATATAACGAGGGTCTTTGCGTTCGGAGTGCCGACGGCGGAGCAAAAAAGAGATTATACCGCAGTGTTGAAAGGACACATCGCCTTGGCTTCCGCCCGTTTTTTGAAGGGGACGAGAGGGGGTGAATTGGATGTGCTTGCCCATCAGCATTTGTGGAGAGAGGGGTTGGATTATGGGCATGGTACTGGGCATGGTGTCGGTTTCTTTTTAAGTGTTCATGAAGGCCCTCAAAAAATTAGTCGGACAGGCAATACTTCAGCAGTCTTGCAGGAGGGTATGTTATTGTCTGATGAACCCGGAGTCTATCGAGCAGGGGTGCATGGCATCCGAATAGAAAACATGGTGCAAGTGGTGGCGGATGGAAGAAGTGAGTTTGGCGAATTTCTACGGTTTGAAACACTTACGCTCTTTCCTTACGAGCCTCGCCTGATTGATAAAACCATGCTCGACGAAAAGGAGATTGCTTGGGTGAACAACTACCATGAAAAGGTTCGGACTGAAATATTACCGAGACTTTTCTCCAAAAAAGCGAAAGATTGGCTGAAAGAAGTTACGGAAAAATTGTGAAAAACTTATATTTTTTTTAATTTCGCATAATCTTTGTAAACAACTAAAATTTAGAAACGATTAGCTTGTTAGATATGAAAAAAATATTTTGTGCATTGACCCTCTTGTGTGGTCTGTTTATGGGTTCAGCTTATGCTGCTTCAGGTTACAATATCTCTTTGAACGTGCCGCAGGTGAAGAATGACACGGTGTACCTCGCCTATTATATGAATGGAGGAACTTACTCAAAAGATACAGTTGTATTGAACTCCAAAGGGCAGGGGGCTTTCAAAGGAGATAAGAAGTTGGATGAGGGTGTTTACATCATCTTCTTCAACTCCAACAAGTATTTTGATTTGTTGGTCGGTAGTGACCAGAATATCCAAGTTAGTGTGGATACCACCAAAATCAATAACGCAAAAATCAATGGTGCGGCAGAGAGTGTGGATTTTCAAAACTATTTCACATTCCTTTCGGATATGAATAAAAAACGGTCTGAATTGGTGAAAGATTATCGGGACAAAAAGGTCGATTCGGCAAGTTTTGGTAAAAAGCTTGATGCGATGACTGAGGAGGTGATGTCTCGCCAAAATGAGGTGCTGACCAATCACGAAAAGGATTTCTTAGGAGCATATATCAAAGGAACGATTCCTGTTGAGACTCCTGAAATGAAGGAGTTGCCAGATTCTATCCGCAATCGTAGTCGTTACCAACATTTTAAACGTCACTATTTTGACAATATCAATTTGAGTGACCCTCGTTTCCTCCGTACTCCGTATTTCACGAATATGGTGGATGGTTATATCAGCAAGCATATTTTGCAAGACCCAGACACGCTGGCTGCCGCTGCTTTCGATTTGATCGAAAAGAGCCGTGGTGATAGCTTGACATTTAAAGTGATGACCAGCAAGATGATCAACTATGGTATCTCAAGCAAGATGATGGGAATGGACAAGATGTGGTACTTAATCGCTGAAAAGTACTATTTCTCAGGATTGGCGACTTGGGCTGACACTGCGTGGGTGAACACCTTGAGGAAAGAGGCGAAGAAAATCAGACATAACCTCATTGGAATGCAGGCGAAGGAGTTGGCGGTGCGCGACTCTATGAATGACTTCGTGAAATTGAGCCAGATCAAGTCGGAGTGCGTGTTGGTCTATTTCTATGAGCCTTCCTGCGGACATTGTCGTAAGACAACGCCGGTACTTCACGACTCGGTTTATTCAAAGTGGAAAGATAAAGGATTTGAGGTGTTTGCAGTTTATACCCAGACCGACCGAAAGGAGTGGATGGAGTTTGTCAATAAACATAAGTTGAATGATTGGGTCAATGTGTGGGATCCGGAGCGAGAGTCTTGGTTCTGGGATTCTTATGACACCTCGGCGACGCCGGCTCTCTATTTGCTTGATAAGAACAGAAAGATCATTGCCAAGAAGATCGACATGGAGACTTTGGACATGATATTGGAAGAGGAACTTGTGAATCGCAAGAAGGATAAGAAGTAGTTCCTATAGGATTTTAGAAATGGCTCTGATAAAGAAATTGAGAGGTTTTGAACCTCAAATCGCAACTGACGTGTATCTTGCGGAGACTGCAACACTGATTGGTGAGGTGGAGATTGCGGAGGGTAGTAGCGTCTGGTTTGGTGCGGTACTCAGAGGAGATGTGGGTGCGATTAAAATAGGTCGAAATTCCAATATCCAAGACGGTTGCGTGCTTCATGCTACATTTGAAAAATCAATCGTGGAGGTGGGGGATAACGTGACGGTGGGGCATAATGCCATCATTCATGGAGCGAAGATTGGTAATAATGTATTGGTGGGAATGGGAGCGGTCGTGTTGGATAATGCTGTGGTGGGTGAAAATACCATTATTGCGGCCGGTGCGGTAGTGACAAAAAATTCCATTCTTGAACCCAATAGTATTTATGCAGGAACTCCGGCAAAGAAGATAAAAGAATTGGATGAACAGCAAGCTAAAGAGATGATGCAGAAATCGGCGGACGCATACCAAAAATATTCAAAATGGTATGAGGAGGAGTGTTGAAAAGCATGCTTTCCCTTTGTCAGAAAATGATTGGTGAAAGATGAGAAGGATGACGATTAAAGAAATGATAGAAGAAAATAATATCGAAAGGTATTATTTTCTTCTTCCTTTTGGGACTTACGGTTATGCTTTTCCAAGAGAAGAAGCACTTAAGATTATTGAAGCCTTAAAAGAAAATTTTTATAATATTTTAGGTGGTGATGTGTATATATTAGATGGAGATGAAATTTCTCTTACTTATGAGAATTGGTTTTGTTCTCCGAAAGAAAATGAAACCCCGCAAGAATTTTTTTTAAGGAGTCATGAAATGGCCATTTCGTTTGTTCAAGAAAGGTTGTCAAATGAAAATTATTTGTATAATTTTGTTTTTGCTGCGATGGAGGGGTAATTTGGATGATTGTTGATTTGTGGTGGAATCCTGCCGCCGAAAATCAGGCGAATGACAGAGCTTATAGAATCGGTCAAAGGTCTGATGTTTGTGTATATCGTTTTATTACAAAAGGGACTTTTGAAGAGAAACTGGATGAGATAATCCAAGCAAAAAAGGGATTGGCGGATTTGGTAGTTGGTGTGGGTGAAAATTGGGTTAATAGTAAAACAGATCGTGAGTTGCATGAGTTCTTTAAATATGAAGAAGAAATGAATTGTTGAAATGGGTAAACTATGCCTAACTTTACGTGGTATCAAACATTGGTTAAAGGAGCGTTCTATAAAATCGCTTTTTTTGATTTGTTTCGCTCTCTTGTAGCTTGGAATAAATTCAATAATTTCGCGAAAAGGATTTATAGAACCCTCCTAAAGAAAGTGTGCGCTCTGTTCTCACTGAACATCATCTTCATTTGTCCTCCAACATCGCAAGAAAGGTGTTTTCGTAAACCATGTAAGTGTCATAACCCATACATCACTTTTGTTCGGTTCAATGTGTTTTTTCCAACAATGTAGGCGTAACACGAGACAGGGATAAACAGTAACGTTTTGTCTTTTATCTTCACTTCTCCGCTTTTGCTTATGCTAGTCACAAGTGCGGATTTCATGTCGTTTTGGTCCATGAAGTATATCAGTGATTCTAATTCGTTAGGACGGTCATAGTATCGGTCTGTCCATTTCAGTTCAACAGCCCAGTCTGGTTTCTGTTTTGCCATGTTTAGTCCGACAATGTCCACTTCTCCTTGTTGTTTTTTTCCAGTTCTCCAATTTGCGTATCGAATAGAAGTTCCTTTCCTTGGAATCCATTGGGCGAAGACTGCAGTTTCCACCATGTCTCCGATTTCTGCATCATGTTCATTGATAGGTTGAAAAAGAGCACATCTAAGGGAGGGGTTAGTGAGGTATATTTTAAATTGGGTCTCCCTCTGATAGTGTTTTGCAGTGTCATCGGTTCTACGTAATACTTTTACTAAAAACGCAGCTTCAAGATAACTTATGTATTTCTTTAGGGTTTCCTTTTTCACGCCCGAACTTTTAGATAATGTTTCGTATGAAAATTGTGCCCCAGAATGGTACGCAATCATTGTGAATAGAGAGTTTAGCTCTTGTACGTCGCTGATGCCGTACAGGCTTGGCAAATCTCGTAGCAATACTTTGTCTATTATATCGTGCCGGATGAACTGACCAGGGTCTTCCCTTATCTTTTCAGAGAAGACGACTTCTGGGTAACCTCCATAGTTGATATAGTCGAGAAATAGTTCGTTGAGTTTCTGTTGGTCGAGTGCTTTGAATATTTGCGCTTCGGTACCATGCCAGTCGATTGTGTTAGGTAGCATGATGTTGGAATACCCTTTTAGATGGAGGTATTCGTAGAATGTCAGGGGAGGTAGGCTGAAGTCCGTGAAACGTCCGGCACCACTCTCATCGCTCTTTTTTTTAAGCTCCGCAGCTGCCGAACCTGATGCCACAAATTTGACATTACGATATGTGTCAACCAACGATTTTAAGTTTATCTCCCACTCCTTCAGGTACTGGATTTCATCAAAAAAAACAAACATTTGTTCTTTTTCAGGATCCTTCTCTAATGTTTGGCACGCTAACCTGTATAACTGTTCCAAATATATTTTATTATAAATAGGGGTCTCTACGGAAATGTAGATGATATTTTGAGCAGGAATACCACTATCTATAAGTTTTTGTATTGCATGAAACATCATTACAGTTTTACCCACTCTTCGTGGTCCCATAAGTATCAAGGCTCTGCGTAGTTCTTCTGAGAGAAGTAACGGCATGAAGATATTAAGGTATAGCCGAGGGGACATTCTTGTGAAAAAATCAGGTACAGAACCCTCAAGCCACCATGGGTTATCAACCTTTAGTCTGCCTATGATTTGTCTTTCTAATAAATCTGTATATTCCATAACTTTCGAAGTGAATTATTGTATGCACAAATATAGTTCTTATTTTTGTATAATTAGATATGTTTAATAGTGTTTATTTTTTCTTTATTTGTAGAAATAAGTGTATACTAACTTTGTTATTTGTGATAGATTTTGGAAAAGTCTATTTTGATTTGTTTTTTAATGGGTTGTTAATCAATTTTTTGATCTTTTTTGTTAGTACCGAAGTGTCTATTTTGTCTTCAGTGTTTATTTGTTCATTGTGTGATGAAAAATTTCTTGACTCTTTCTTTTTGATTTATAATTTTCTTTTGTAATTTATTGAAAATTAAGCGAATATTTACTGTTTGCAAAATAAGCATAGTTTGATATGTTTATTTTTCTCTCTTTTCTTGTGCGTATGATGTTTTTTTTTGAAAGAAAATAATATAGTAAAGTCACTCGAATCAATCTCTTGTATATTAATTTTCTTTTGTAATATATTGAAAATTAAATAAATATCTATGTTTTGTAAAATAAGCATGATAGAATGTGCTTATTTTTCTCTCTCTATCTTGTGTGTTATGATGTGCTTTGGATTTAGAGAAAATAATATAGTAAAGTCACTCAAATCAATCTCTTGTGTATTAATTTTCTTTTGTAATATATTGAAAATTAAATAAATATCTATATTTTGCAAAATAAGCATGTTAAAATATGCTTATTTTTCTCTCTTTTTTGTGTTATGATGTTCTTTTGTAAAGAAAATAATATAAAAAAGTCTCTCGAATCAATCTCTTGTGCATTAATTTTCCTTTGTAATCTATTGAAAATTAAATAAATGTCTATGTTTTGCAAAATAAGCATGATAGAATGTGCTTATTTTTCTCTCTCTTGTATGTATTATGATGTTTTTTGTAAAGAAAATAATATAAAAAAGTCTCTCGAATCAATCACTTACGCATTAATTTTCCTTTGTAATCTATTGAAAATTAAATAAATATCTATGTTTTGCAAAATAAGCATGATAGAATGTGCTTATTTTTCTCGTTTTTGAGTAGTTAATGATATGCTAAATTTTAATAACGGCAAGTGGTTGTATGAAGATTAATTTTTTTTATATTTGCGATTAGTCTTTTTTATTTTTAACGAAATGAAAGTAATGAAAAAAATATTGGTGCTTTTTTGTTGTTCTTTTGTAACATTTTCGTGGGCGCAGAATTATAATGAGGGTGTGCTTCATGGAGAATTTTCTGTTTCAGAAACAAAAAAAGTTCGATTTTCAAAAGGTAATTTGCAATATTGTCCCAAGACTGAGAAGTGGCGATTTGCAGATCGTCAATGGAGTGTTGTGGGGGAGGATAACAATAATCTTACAAATGCTTCTTTTTCTGGCTGGATCGATTTGTTTGCTTGGGGTGCTGATGATACAATCACGGGCATTTCTGCTCTTAAAGATTGGGGCGAAAAAGTGACCAAGAAAGGGAAGGCAAATTCTTGGCGTACATTAAGTGCTAAAGAGTGGAACTACCTTTTAAGTCGAGAAGGAAAATGCAATGTTGGAAATGTCGAAGGTGTCAATGGTCTCATTCTTCTACCGGATGATTTCAAGAGTCCCGGACAGAAATTTTGGTTGTCAAAATGGGGCTGGATGTCTAATAAATATACTGCGGAGCAATGGATGGAAATGGAGAATGCAGGTGCGGTTTTTCTTCCTGCAGCAGGTTATTTAGGTTGTTTCTTTATGACTGTTGTTGATTTAAATGAACGAGGTGATTATTGGAGTTCTGATGATGATTGTGAAGGGACACGAAGAGCGCGCCGCATCCATTTTGATTCTCAGGATGAATATACAGATTGTTTGCCTAAGGTTGCCCGTTTTTCTGTGAGGTTGGTACAGGATGTTTTGAAATAGTCGAGTTTTGTCCTGAATCTATTGAGGTGCTCTCTCTCCTTTAGGTCTGTTTTTGCAAAAATCTTTTATACCACATTTGTCACACTGAGGTAGACGTGCGGTACACACATATCTGCCGTGTAATAGTAGCCAGTGATGTGCTTTGGACAAAATTTCTGTGGGGATGTAAGTTCTCAGCCTTTTTTCAACCTCAAAGGGAGTCTTGTCTTTGGATGTGCATAGTCCGACGCGGTGTGCCACACGAAAAACGTGGGTGTCTACGGGCATGGCAGGTTGGTTGAAAACAGTTGCGCAAACCACATTGGCAGTTTTTCTTCCGACTCCGGGGAGCGTCTGCAAAAGTTCAAAATCCGAAGGCACTTCTCCGTTAAACCTTTCCATGATTTGTTGAGCCATGCCTAATAGGTGGGTCGCTTTCGCATTGGGGTAGGAGACACTTTGGATGTAGGAGAACAACTCCTCTTCTGTGCTTTGAGCCATTGCCTCTGCGTTAGGAAATCTTTTGAAAAGGGCGGGAGTGACTTGGTTGATTCGTTTGTCTGTACATTGAGCAGAAAGCATGACAGCCACTATCGCTTCAAAAGGAGTGGTGAAGTTCAGTTCACTTTGAGGGTTGGGCATGTTGGTCTCAAACCAATTTATGACTGCTGCATATCTATCTGCTATTTTCATCGGACTTGTAGGACTTTCTGAGAATGTGTGGTAACGAGAAACGAGCGAACTCCAAAAAGCCCGCTCGTCATCTTCGTATTTTTCAATTAAAAAGGGAGGTCATCCGATGATTCTGCGCTTTGAGCGTTTTCGTTAGCATTGAATGCCTCTGGAGTCTTCATCCCTTCTGGCATTGGAGCAGAAGCGATTGGAGCTTGTGTGTAGGTTGGTTGTTGTGCAACTGTGTTTGCTTGGACAACTCTCCATGCACGGATGTCGTTGAACCAACGACCTTGCCATTCACGGGCATTGATGTTCACACTTACAGTGTAGTCTTGTCCCTCTTGGATTTGGAACTTGTCGACGTTCTCTCCGAAAGCGTTGAAAACGACTTTGTTACTATACTGAGAGCCCTGCTCGTAGTACTCTAAAACATACTCTTGAGACTTCCATGGGCCTCTCGCACTTTCTCCTTGTTTTATAGGAAGTACTGCTATGATTTTTCCTGTAAAATCCATAATTACATTTATTTTTAAACCTCGCAAAGGTAGGTAATTTTTTTGTTTTTTACAATATCTCGGAATATCTACTTTTGTCCATTTCTATCCTAATCCTCCATTCTGAAGGGTATAGGTTGTTGCATCGGTTCTCGAGGTTTTTACCGAATCCTAACGGGATGTTTTGGTAACAAAATAATACAAAACCCTTCTGCTGGTTTTCAAGGATGATGTTCTCTTTTTTCAAAAATTGAATTGCCATTTCCCATGAACATTCCACGTTGGGGAATGCCTCTTGGTTGAGGATGGTGGAGAGAGCCAGTGTCTCGTGCGGAATGAGGTCTCTTCCTTTGACGATGCCGACGGGTACGCCGTTCCGGATTATGTGAAGGGTGGAGTTGAAAATGTCAGCCTCTTGTTTCCATGCTTTTTTTATGACACTCACCAATCCGTTCTCTTGGATGAAATCAAACTCTTCTTCGTATCGCAACCAGCCTTTGACTTGTTTTTTTGTCTCTTGTGAAACAATCTCTTTCTTGCCTTTATGATTGTTCTTGTTGGCTTTTGTTTTTATTGAAGAGGTTTCTTGGTTCTTTTGTAGTACTGCAATGAAGAATCCTTCTCCTTTGGTTTTGTGTGGGTAAAAATGATACCCCAAAGGGGTTTCAGTGATGCTCCAGTTAGCTTCCGTTTGAACGGATAGGATGTCGGCTCCTAATTCTTCGGAAATCCATTTTACATTTTTTTCATCTTCCTCTTCATTGTAGGTACATGTGCTGTATATTAAAAGTCCTCCCTCTTTTAAGGCAGGGTAGACATCCGAAACAATTCTTTTTTGTCTTTCGCAGCATAGTTGGACGTTGTTCAGGCTCCAATCTTCAATCGCCTTGTCGTCTTTCCTGAACATGCCTTCTCCTGAACAAGGTGCGTCGATGACGATGATGTCAAACAATCCCGTCAGCCGTCCGAAATCTTTTGGGTCGTTCTGGGTTACAGTCACATTGGGGATGCCCCATTTGCTCAGGTTTTCATTCAGTATTCCCACCCTCGATTTCATCACTTCGTTGGCAACGAGCCAGCCTCCTCCTTTCAGAAAGGAGGCGAGGAGGGTGGATTTTCCTCCGGGGGATGCGCAAAGGTCTAAAACCAATGGCTCTTCTGTCCCGATTTTGTCTCTGTGCTGGAGTAGGATTTGCTCAAGGAACATGGAGGAGGCCTCTTGCGCGTAGTAAGCTCCTGCATGAAAAAGAGGATCCATTGTGAAAAGAGGTCGTTCGTCTAAGTAAAAGCCATTTGTACTCCATGGAACTCGACTGGCGGTGGAAGATAGTTTCCCTTCTCCAATTTTAAAGGGGTTGGTTCGGATGCTGGTAATCCGCTCCTGTTCAATGGCGTTTTGAAGTAGCAGAAACTCCTCTTCTCCTAAAATAGAAATCATTTGTGAACAGAAGTCCTTCGGTAACTGTAGCATTAGAATAGAGTTTTAAAAAAGTTCATTTGCCTTTCCTGAACCTCATTTTTGTTGTTGGTCGCGCAAAAGGCAAATCGCTTGGTGTTGTGTGGTTGATGAATTTTCTTGTTTCTTTCGTGAAAAAAGACTCAAAACAACCGGTGGCAAAGGTACGAAATTAAAGTTTTTCAGCAAATAGGTTTGAAAATAGAAGCTAAAATTGTTTTAAAACAAGGAAATTATGCTAATTTTGTGAAGATAATAAACGCTTTGGCAGAAGCGGTGGAGAGGTTCAGACTATTTGCTAATGTAAAAAGTGAATTACAGAATCACCCTTAAATATTGGATTAATGTTAAAATAATATTGTCATGTCGTACACTGTAAGAGCAAAACAATCAATTATTAAACAAACGTTAATTTTTGTGCCCGTTTGTTTGTTTTCATGTCTAATGTTAGATGGTTGGTTTAGTGCGGTAAATGCGATATTTGCAATTTTTTCACTTTGTCTTTTTTTTATTTATGACCATTCTGTAATTCTGACAATTGATGGATATGGTATTAAATACATCTCAAAAGACAAGGAAATAAATGTGTCGTGGGAAAACGTTAGGAAAATTAAATATCGTGTAAAAGGTCGTTTTGACCATGAGTTAATAATCATGCAATCAAAGTCTCCAAGTGAAATACATTTATCCTTAGAGAATCTTTATTTTGATTATATCCCAATAAGATTTGTTAGAAAAATAAAACAATATAGTGAACGAGATGATATTTTAGAATACAATAAATATCAGGTCTTTCTCTGGTGATTTTTTACTTGCTTCTTGACTCTATGCTTTAAAAAAAACTTTTAGCGGACAGTCATAGATGTTTTTTTTATTTTGTAATTTTGTGATATTTGTTGTTTTAAAAAAAAGTTTTTTTATGAAATATATTTACACGCTTATACCGTTATTGCTTTTGGCAAGTTGCTGGGGTT
>CALFTM010000047.1 GCA_937916355.1 uncultured Bacteroidales bacterium | reverse complement strand
TCGAGGAGATTGACATGCAGTACAACGGACACTTCACGTTGATTCGACAATAAAAAAGTTTTTTTTATAATTTTTTAAGATAGAATACTTATATTTGCAGAACTTTCGGTTGCACGCTGAAAGTTCTGCATTTTTATATCGTGTAATTAGGTTTTTAGATAAGATTTAGGTTTATGGTAATTAGAGAAAGATTATTACAGTGGCATCTATTTGCCCTCGTTCTTTTCATTTCGGTGCAGCAATCCATTTCTGCTCCGCTATCCTCAGGTGTTGACCCTTGTAGATCGAACGACCATGGTTTTACCTCCTCCCAGAAACTAATCTGGAAGAATGATTTTGGGACATTCAAATCACCAAGAGAATACTACGTGTGGGACTACTCCGACATTTCAGAGCCCAAAAAAGTATTCCATACAGCTACAAAAGATTATCGCTACTGTCTATCAGATGTCGGAATTTCCGCTCCACAAGGAGCAGCAGATTGTGGCAAATCCGGAGCAGTTGCGAGCGGAGGTCATGAAGTTGCCGCATACATCTCATGGAACTACGGAGCAAAACTACAATGGGCAGCAATGTGTGGCAACGGGACAAGATATGGATATAACAGTGCCAACCACTACTTTCCCGACCATACCAACCAATTCGACGGCACTGAAAGATACGGTGCATGCCTTTTTGTAAACGCCAAAGGAGGAGACTACACCAACGACCCTTTGTTAGTGTACAAACAAGAGATCAAAAACTTATGTGTACAAACCAACTTGACCGTTAAGTGTTATGTCAACACATTTTCCGACTCTGAAAATCCAGTCAGAATAAAAATCATTGTTTACGATTCAGAACATCCTACCCAATATCGTGCAGAATCGGAATTAATAGAAAAAAATTCCGTGGGCAGTTCCCCTCAATGGATTGAGGTCGCTGTGACCTTAGACCAGATCATCAGCTCCAACCTCACGTTTGAGATTCATGATTATGCCAAAAATGTTGGAGATTTAGGGGACGACCTATTATTAGACGATATACAAGTATATGCCTGCAGCACCCCTTCCGTAAATCTCTTTTTTGACAATTCATTCACCAACAAAAAAATGACTTCGTGCAATGGAGCTGACATTACTCTTCACGCACAGGAAACACCAACATTGAAATCATTCTATTTAGTCAATCTTGGATACTTGTTTCAATATAACACATCCAACCCTGACGATCCCGATTTTAAGAAAAAATGGGAAAACCTCACGCCAAAATCCATAGCAGAAAGTTCTTATGAACAACCAATATCAGCAATCGTCAAAAAGATAAAAGAAGCCACCAAGGGGAGAGAGTACCCTAATCTATATTTTAGGGTTGTCGCTGGCAATTCTGACATCATCAACAATACAATTGCAAGCACCAACTACTTCAACCCCAACGACCCTTGTTCTGACCTATCCATTTCAGAGCCAATCGTTTTAGAAATTGATTGCCCGACCTGCACAGAACCAGCAGACTTTTCCATTTTAGCGAAAGGAGGACGTTACGTACAAGCAGAAAACACAGTCTATTTGTGTGAAGGGCAAAGCACCACATTACAAAATCAAGGACCTAAATACGGCAGTCCGCTGCCCGTATCAGCACAGAACCTCGCCAACAAGGACAAATACGGAAATTTACACACAAATTACACGGTGTCATGGTTAAAAGGAGAAGAGGTCGTTTCCTCCCAATCACCAACAATCATCGCACCTCCATTAACCGTCAATTATTCTGATGTCACAGAAGAGGGTGTCAATTATAAATTACTGGTCCATGACAACGTTGAGGATGAAGAGGGAACTACAGATTGTGACAAATCGGAATCAATCATCATCAAAAGGAGTCCAAAACCACAAGTTCCTGAAATCGAAATCCCTACGTTTTGTGAAGGAGAGGCAAGCTTGTCCGACAATGTAAAAAACACGTTAAACAAAATCTCTGCAACCCTTCAGAACCACTCATTTTCGATTATTAAAGAGTCTGAAAGTTTCTCCTCCATGGAGGAACTGCTAAAATCCATGGACAAACTGAAATACAATGGGACAGAACACCCCTACTCCATGGTCGTCACCCACGAAACCACAGGTTGCTCAAGTGACACCGCATCATTCGCCGTTTCATTACACAGCAAACCTGAAATAATTTCGGCAGATTCCATAAACGCACATACCAGAGAAATCGTCATAGACGAGACTAAAGGAACACCTCCATTCTCTTATTGGATAGTCAACAAATCGGACACAACAACCACTCCTATCTTTTCTGATTTGAGTTTCGCCTCACATATCGTCTACGTCAAAGATGACAATGGTTGTAAAAACCACCTCTTCTTTCACAACAACGCTCCCCAATTGTCCTTCCCCTATTTTTTCACACCTAACGGAGATGGAGTCAATGACACATGGGTCGTAGGCAATCTATCGGAATACTTCCCTAACGCACGAATTCAGATTTATGACCGATACGGAAAAATACTTGATGAGATGTCTGGAGAAAAAAACAGTTGGGACGGTCAATATAACGGCACACGACTCCCTTCTACCGACTATTGGTACATCATCAACATCGGAGAAATAGACAGACAATTCACAGGACATTTTTTGCTAATCAGAGAATAAAAGAGAGTTCCTCAAATTCACCGTTAATAATAACAAAAACATAAAAGATTATACTCTCTTCTGTTATGAAAAATTGACACACAGAAAGTTTTGGCACGACTATTGAATGTATATAGTAGGTAACGGGGAGATAAGAAGCACAACTCGTTTCATTATCAACAAGTTACCTATTATATATCAGATTATAGTAACATAAAAAAAGGCATCAAAAATACAAGTCAGTCCAAAACTCTGACAAAATGTCACACTCATGATTACATCATGTAACAAATTTTGAAGTATGAAAAAAAAGATAAGTGCCATTCCTTTGTCTCTTGCAGACAATGAATTAGAAAACGCAGGATTCATCCCCATGATTTCAGACGGAGACGAGGGTAAAATCCAACTTGAAGAAAATGACACACAAGGCATTCCGATGGTTGCCTTACGCAATGTCGTTCTTTTTCCTGATGTGATATTACCCATTTCCCTCGGAAGGAAGAAATCCTTATTGGCTGTAAAAAACGCCTATAAAAACAAAACACTATTGGCGACTTTCACCCAAAAAGACGCTAAAGTGGAAAATCCGAAAGAGGAGGATTTGTATAAGATAGGAACAGTTGCCTCCGTCATTAAGATTTTGGAATTGCCAGATGGTAGCACCACCGCTATATTGCAAGGCAAGGCTCGAGTAATATTGGACGAAATCGTTTCTGAGAAGGTTTTCCTTAAAGCCAACGTCTCTCAACTTGTTGACTTAATGCCAGCAGAGGAAGAAAAACAAGAGTTCAATGGTCTAACGGAGGCACTGAAAGAGACCAGTTCTCGTATCATCAAAGGGTCTGGAAATATGCCTCCAGAGGCAATGTTCGCTGTAAAAAACATCGAAAGTCCGGTTGCCCTTATCCATTTTGCGGCGGCTAACTTAGGTTTGTCGGTAGAAGCCAAGCAAAATATCCTCGAAATACCAACAATATTGGAGAGAGGATACCGCCTCCTTTCCGAACTAAACAAGGAGTTGCAAATCATCGAAATAAAATTGTCGATCCAAAATAAGACACACGAAGGAATCGAACAGCAACAAAGGGAATATTTCCTTCAGCAACAAATCAAAACCATACAAGATGAGCTGGGAGACTCTCAATCAAAATTTGTTGAAGATCTCAAAAAGAGAGCGGAAGGAAAGAAATGGAGCAAGGAGGTCAAAGATACGTTTGACGCAGAATTGGGGAAACTCAGCCGAATGGCTCCCCATTCGCCAGACTACTCTCTTCAACTCTCCTATCTGGACACCATCGTAAAATTGCCTTGGGGTGAATACACCAAAGACAGCCTCAACTTGAAAAATGCCCAAAAGATTCTTGACAGAGACCATTTTGGCATGGAAAGGGTAAAAGAGCGCATTATCGAACATTTGGCTGTACTAAAACTCAAAAAAGAGTTTAAATCTCCTATCATTTGTCTTGTAGGAGCTCCCGGTGTCGGTAAGACTTCTCTTGGAAAATCCATTGCAGAGGCAATGAACCGCCAATATGTCCGTATCTCATTGGGTGGATTGCACGACGAATCAGAACTCCGCGGACACCGCCGTACATACATCGGCGCAATGCCGGGTCGAATCATACAAGGACTACAAAAGGCGGGAACTTCCAACCCTGTCTTCATCCTCGATGAAATCGACAAGGTGAGCCATGACTATAAAGGAGACCCAGAGGCAGCACTCCTTGAAGTTTTGGATCCAGAACAAAACATCGCATTTCACGACAACTTCCTCGACATCGACTATGATTTGTCGAAGGTGATGTTCATTGCGACTGCAAACGACCTCAGCGGAGTGTCAAAGCCGTTGCTCGACCGTATGGAGATTATCGAAGTGGATGGCTACATCCAAGAGGAAAAATTACGCATTGCTTTAAACCACATATATCCGAAAGAGGTTGCAAATCACGGTCTGAACCTTGAGGAGGTGTTTTTCACTCCTTCTGCCATTACAAAGACAATCGAAAGCTACACGAGAGAGTCTGGTGTGCGACAACTCAGCAAGCAACTATGCAAAGCTATGAGGAAAATCGCCACCATAACTGCAACCACAAGTACAAAAGCCGCAAAACCAACGTTCTTGATTTGCCAAGAGTCTGAAAAGCAAAACTTCATAGAAGTTGAAAATCGCCAGACACTAAGCATTGAATCGTTATTAGGACCGATAAAATACACAAGAGAGAGTTATCAAGGTAATGAATATGCTGGCGTTGTAACAGGCTTGGCATGGACTTCAGTTGGGGGAGAAATTCTCTTCGTGGAATCAAGCATAAGCAAGTCAAAAGCACCGAAACTCACCTTGACAGGAAACCTCGGAGATGTCATGAAAGAGTCTGCTGTCATCGCATTGGAGTACATTCGTTCTCATGCAGAGAAATGGGATATTGATCCATCTATATTTGAAGAATATAGCATTCATGTGCATGTGCCAGAAGGTGCTGTGCCGAAAGATGGTCCATCAGCAGGAATTACGATAACGACCTCTTTGGTTTCAATCCTAACGCAAAGAAAAGTTCGTGCTAACCTTGCCATGACTGGAGAGATTACTCTTAGAGGAAAAGTTCTTCCTGTTGGAGGCATCAAAGAGAAGATTCTTGCGGCAAAACGAGCTGGCATCACGGACATCATCCTATGCGAGGAGAATAAAAAAGACATTTTGGAGATTAACGATTCATACCTAAAAGGAGTCAATTTCCACTATGTGAAGGATGTGAGCGAAGTGATTGATTTCGCTCTATTAAAAGAGAAAGCAGAAAAATAACTGAGACTAAAAATCAAAAGGAGCATGAAACCAACCTTTCACGCTCCTTTTTTATTTTAAACGACCTACATTATTTACCTCGCATTGTCACCATCGGCACAAACATCTCTTCCATAGAGATTCCGCCATGCTGGAATGTGTCCTTATAATATTGGACATAATAATTGTAGTTATTCGGATATGCCAAGAAATCATCATTACAAGCGAAAATGTAGGTCGAACTAACATTAGGAGAAGGCAACCCCACCCTTTCTGGTTGTTTAATTTCAAAAACCTCCTTTTTATTGTAATCCAAATTCTTCCCTACCTTGTAACGCAGATTAGTATTGGTGTTCCTATCCCCAACAACCTTTATCGCCTTGTCGACTCGTATAGAACCATGATCGGTGGTAATCACAACCTTTATCCCCTTTTGCGAAAGTAATTTGAAAAACTCCTCAATAGGAGAATGTTGGAACCAAGACTTTGTCAGAGAACGATAAGCAGCTTCTGTTGAAGCCAACTCCCTGATCATTTTTGATTCAGTTCTTGCATGAGAAAGCATATCCACAAAATTAAATACCACCACATTCAGCGGATTCTGCGAATACTTCGGAAAATCTGAAATCAGTTTTTCGCAAGCCAATGAATCATTGATTTTATGGTATGAGAAAGCATATTTTTTCCGATAACGATCCAATTGTGTCTGAATCAATTCTGCCTCATAATTGTTCTTTCCCTCCTCGTCTGCCTCTTCCACCCAATATTGAGGGAACATATTCTTTATTTGCAGAGGCAACAAACCTGAAAAGATTGTATTTCTGGCATATTGCGTCGCAGTAGGTAAAATTGAACAACAAACCTCCTCTTCTTCCACCACAAAATCGCCATGTAGCAACTCCCTCACCACTCTCCATTGGTCGAAACGGAAATTATCGAAAACGACAAAAAATATCTTCTCTCCATTATCCAGCAAAGGGAATATCTTCTTCTTGAAGACATCCTGACTCATAAATGGCCGCTCAGCCCCCTCTTTAAACCAATCCTCGTAATGTTTTTTTATGAATTTCACGAATGTGGAGTTCGCTTCATCTTTTTGCATTTTCAGCATTTCTGACATCTGATGCTCGGTCTGTTCCAACTCCAACTCCCAATAGATTAGTTTTTTGTAGACTTCCATCCAATCATCAATCGAGAAGGAATCATTTATTTGCATGCCGATACGCCCGAACTCCGAACGATAACCATCTGTAGTAGTAGTAGAGATAATCTCCTTCTTATTCAAATTCTTTTTTAAGCAAAGAAGAATCTGATGAGGATTTACCGGCTTGATGAGGTAGTCCGCAATTTTTTTTCCGATAGCCTGAGTCATCAGGTTCTCTTCCTCACTTTTCGTGATCATCACGATAGGTACTAATGCGTCTCTCTCTTTTATCATGGAGAGAGTCTCCAATCCACTCAAACCGGGCATGTTCTCATCTAAGAATATAATATCGAAATGTTGCTCCGCAGAAGCCTGAACAGCATCTTGTCCGTTGGTGGCGCAAACCACCTCATAACCCTTACTCTCCAAAAACAGAACATGGGCTTTAAGCATATCTATTTCGTCGTCTGCCCATAAAATTCGACCATTTTTTTCGCTCATAACCAACCCTCCTTTAAAAAATTAAATTTTAACGCCCCAAATATAATCGTTTATACAATTCCATATAAACGGCAAGGTTACCCGTATTCCTCAACACTTCATAATTCTCCTTCGAAATCACAATATTTCGATATGGGACAGAACCGAAAGAGGACTTCACCTCCGCACTCTTCACCAATTGCTTCATATAAGAAAGACCCAATTGCGCTCCCGGGAACGGCCCAATCACAAATATCTGAGGAAACTTGTCACTTCCATTCTCTATCACCTTCAAATTCAGCAGGGCATGATTTGTGGAATTATATTTATTCAACTCGTTCAACACCTTTTCCGCATCAGCACCTCCCGATGGAACCAATATCGCAAAGATATGTTCTGCAGAAGCATCATAAGTGTAGAGCCCCTTATATTTTTTTTGAGGTTTCTTTGACTTCTCCTGTTTCTTTTGCTCCTCGTTTTTCACCATCTCTTCTTTCTTTGCATCTGCGGGAGTCGTCTGTCCCGAACCGACACTTGTTTGAGGCAAAGTATCCTTGTAGGTCTCCACCGGACTTACAGGAGGTGTGGATTGTCTCATTTCCTCCTGTTCATTTCGTGTTCCTTCAGGAGTTACAGACTTTGAAGTAGTGTCCCCCTCTGCATTTTGAGAAGGCACGGAGAAGGTTGCTCCATTGAGATTATCCCCTTCTTTGACCTCCAACTTCTGTTCTTTAGTGATCTCTTCTATTTCCTTCTCCTCTCCCACCAGTTGAACTGCCACGTTATTATTACGTTTTCTACTCATAATACTATCTTTGTAGAACTGCTCATACTGTTCTATCGTATAACCTTTCCCTATCAAATCGAAATTATCTTGAGAGATCAACAAATACTTGTATTGAGTACCGGAAAGGAGTTTCTGGATTCCATCGTCAGCAATCACACCATTGATGTACCACAACGCCTCGTCGTAATTGTCCAAATTGGTAACCGTCAAGACACCTTGCTTCACCTGAATGTCAAAATCCTTGATTAAGAACTTCGTGAAATTGTACATCGCAGTTTCATACAAAAGCTTGTTCTGATCAACCTTTGCAGTATCCGTATATAGTTTAAACAAATATGGGGTTTGATAATTAACGACAAATCCATGAGATGCGACCACTCCGCTTGCCTCTGCCTCTTTCTGCTGCACCTCTTCTCTCAACGACATCAAGTTACTGGTTGTTGCCCCTTCAGAAGGAACGTTCCCTTGACTAATCAATGCAAGAATATCCTTTGCCATCGGAGAGACATCCGACGATGGGAAACGTTCCAACAACTGATTCAACGAAGCCGCAAAAGTATCCTTACCCATCGTCTTTCCAAGACTCAATGAGTTGAGCAACATAAATTTCGGAATCAAACTTGAAACCGGATAGTTCTTCTCCATATAATTTGCATTCTCCGCAACAGTCGCAAAATCGCCATTCAAATAGGCTGCGTAGGTCTTCGCATAAATAGAATCCTGCTCAATCTGCATTTTCTCTAAGCGACTTCGATAATCCTTATTTGACAAAATTTTTGAATATTTGCTATCTGGATATGCCTCAACCAGACTATTCCTATACTTTTCCATCATTGCTTCGTCCGACATTTTTCCTGAGATTCGGTAGCAACAATAATAGGCATCTGCCGCACGAGGGTCTTTCGGGTATCTTCTGATAAACTCCTCGTATGTCTCCAAAGCCTTTGGATAATCACCCAATTTCTCTTCGTAGACTACCGCCATATTGAATAGGGAACCGGACAACTGTTCGTGCGCCACCGTCTTTTGCGCCTCCTCGAAAGGAATCTGCATCAGATAATACTCAGGCTTTTTCAAATTAGGATCACCCAACGCAAGCTGTCCATCTCCTCCACCGACAGTCCCCATAGCATCTGGTGTAAACTCCATAGAATCCAATCCAAACTTTTCAGCCAGACTCTCCTCCGCAAAGACCATGATATTTTTATTTCTACGGTTCCAATTATCCTCCAAACGTCTTTGACCGAATTTCTTACGGAACTCCAATTTACCCTTATCAACAGTTGCCTTATTGTAGAAATACCATGTCGAAGCCTGCTCCATTCCCAACGCACGACTATCCATTACTGCCATATTGTCGATTTCCAGTTCTAACAGACGCTCCTCTTCTCGTTCACGAGCCAACCGCTCACGTTCGAGACGCTCCTCTTCATACACTTTGGCAATCACACGATTGATCGCCGCCGACAATTCACCCTTAGGTGCGACAGAAAGAGCCAACAAACTATCTTGCAACAAGACCGTAGTTTGGTCTCGCACAAGTTCGTCCAACACCTCAGCCAAGCGAGAGACCCTTTCATATTCATCATGCTTTTGGTCGATAATCGAATTGGCTTCAGAGAAACAGGGCTGAGCCTTTTCATAATTCTGATTTCCATAATAGATGTCACCCATAGTTATGAGCGTTCGCGCCTTTTCCAAACCATTTCGGACGCTCGTATCGGCAGAGATCTGATAATGCGCCATAGCGGTTGCCGTATCCTTTTTCGACAGGTAGACATTACCCATGGCGTAGTATATCTGATCCAGATATTCCGCATTGTTACGATTCTTTGCCATTTTCTGCAAACGCTTTATCATACTCTCTTCCGAAGCATTCTCTGCGACCTCCGTCTGAAGGATATTGGCGTTGAATGTCATCTGATAATTAGGATTTGCTTTGATGACCTCCTCAAAATAGAGGAATGCCTGATCATTTTTACCCATTAAACGGTAGATCTGCGCAATGGCGAAATTCATTCTTGTCCGCTGCAAGCGATCCTTTTCTGTGGGCACAGCTTTCAACAAGAGAGGCAAAGCAGCAGCATAATCATTATGCGCCATCTTCAAATCCGCCATCGTACTATAATAGAGATTCTCCACATCATAAGGCAAAGTCTCTACATCAATTTTCCCCATCAGCTCATCCGCCTCATAAAGCCAATCCATCTCCTTCAACGCACGAGCTCGCCATATAGAAGCTTGAAGCACCAGTTTTTTATCATGAGAAAAATGTTTAATCACATAAGAGAATGTAGCAGAAGCAGCCAGATAGTCATTGGAGAAATATTTCGCTTTTCCCAACAACATCCACACCTCATCCATGTACGAATTGAACTCTTCCTGATTATAAAAAGAGACATAAGCTGGGTCGCGCATCTTCTCATACTTCTTCTTTGGTTTTTTTTGCATAGAGCGTTCCTGAATCGCCAACTCGCACTTTTCTATCGTTCGACTCATATCTCCGGTCGCCGCACCTTTTGTCGACTTGTCGCTCACGGCAAATATCGGAATCACCCGAGAATAGTCGGGAGAATAACTCTCATCAACTTTTGCACATCCCTTTTTAAAAGACTCATTCGCATTATAGTAAACATTGAACCGTGTATTCAATGCCTGATACTTTCTGTTAAAAGCAGTGTTCTTCTTCATGTCACAACCCGCAAAAACGAGTGTCACAATCGACAAAATCAAGACTAAAAAAAGGTCTGAATATCTATTTTTTTTCATAAAATTCTAATTTGCACAAATATACGGCTTTTTAGGCGAAAAAAATCGGTTTTTACGCACTCTCTTTTATCAATCACTCGAAATTTCTTCTTTTGAATTAAAAAATGGCGAACCACTTTTCATTCTATGCAGTTTCAATTTCAGGAAGACGAGAAAATTTTGTAAAGGCATCGCCCGGTAAGGCATCACTTCGTATCGGCATCCCGTTATATTGTTCACCTGCACTCCTGCATCCAACAAGAAGGCGACAGCCCTCTTTTTTGAATAGAAAACCCATTCGTAATCCGCCACGCCATTCAAAAGAAAATATGGCTGTAGGACATCAAAAACATCCGACGCATGACGCTCCCCGACCCACTTTGAAGTAAAGGAGCATTGAAAACCAGCCACCTTTCCCGACAACGTTGCAGAAAAAGAGTGCTGAGGCAGAAATGCAATCTGCTTTCCTTCAAACGCCTTCATTTCAGCGAACCCCTCCTCCACTTCAGTCCGGTTACAAGCATACCCCACGAGCAAAGAGAGCGACACCCGTCCCAAATGAGCATTCTGCTCCACTCTCACATCCACTCCTTTGGCAGCAACACGATCAACATTTGTCGGTTTCCACACATTCCCTCGTGGCAACCATAATATCCAATCTTTCACATCATTTCTGTAGAAAGATGATTGGGCATCTAATTCATAACGTTTCACTCTCAACTTATATTTTATGTTTGCCTCAACATTCAACCCTTTTTCTACTCGCAAATCGTGAGCCGAACGTTTTCCCCAATACTTATCATTGAGAGTTGGGATGTTTACGTTACGAGAAGCCACCGCACCAATCGTCAGCTGGTGTCCTGTTTTTTTCAAAGCATCGAAAAAGACTCCTCCAGACGGAGAGAACGGCACATTCACATCTGTCACAAACGTTTTACGCAAATTTGCCGTCAAACGCCATCTTTTTAAAAATTCAAAATTCGACAACAGATAGACCGAATGGTGCAACTCTCTCTTATTTTCAAGATAAGCATCAACGTTGGGAAACACGGCGGACATTTCATAGCCTAATTTGGCATTGATTTGTAATGAGTCGGAGATTCTCCATTTACGCTCCACCGATGTCTGCCCGATCAACTCCGTCGTCTTTATGATCTCCTCTTCATAGGTCTGTTTATCAGACATCCAACCAGCCTTGATTTTCCACTCGAAAGGAGCATAATTCGCATACTGGACCAATATTCGAGAAGTATGGTTGGATATTCCTTCATACTTAGAAGAGTCGTCGTTCAACTGCATCATTGGTTGAATTTCCCTGTCATAGTTGGTCAGCCACAGATGCCCCGACAAAATCTGACGTTCGCCCATTCTAATCGACAAATCCTCAACAATTCCGAAATCACGAAACGCAGCATTTTTTTGCCTCAACTCGTCACCTCTATATTCAAATTTGAAATCGTTATCTGATTTTCTGAAAAACATTGCGGTGTGCGAATGAAGATTTTTCTCCGCCATCAACAATTTCATTCCTTCAAAAAAAATGTTATTTGAACCATAAGCAGAATGCAGTTGCAGTGCAAAAGTGTCTGAAAAACATCGCTGGCTGGTCAATGCGACAGTCCCTCCGATCGAACCATTTCCATACACCGCACTTGAAGCCCCCGGTGCAACAACCACATTATCGAAAAAAAACACCGGCAACTGATTGAAATCAACCTGCCCCATCGTTTTGGAATTGATGCGCACCCCTTCCCAATTAACATTGGTATGAGAAGCCGATGCGCCACGAAGAGAGATGGTCGACATCATGCCGTTCCCTGCCTCTTTTACAAAAACAGGAGTCAATCGCCCGATCAAATCCGACAAAGAACCGTTTTCCATCTGTTCAGTCACTCCCTTTGGAACAACCCATTCATTCACAGTAGAATAAGAATCCGACCCAATGGTGCGTTCCTCTTCCACTTTTACCTCTTCTAACATACGGGTGGTCTCCTGAGAAAGAGCGTCATTCAAAAAAACAATACACAATATGACAAAAAAGAACCTATACACTACTTATTTTTTAAACAACTCCTTCCGCTCCTCTTCCGACAAAGAATCATAACCACTTTGCTTTATCTTTTCAAGGATGCGATCCACATTTTCCTCATGAGCTTTTTTACTTGCATTATACTGATAGTCGGTTTGATTTCTCACGTCATTGTAGGTCACTTTCATTTTGTGCGTCCTGTTCCAATTACCTTTCATCAAGTTAGAGAACCAATCAAGTGTCGCCCCCACCCAACTAACAATATTCGTTCCTTTTTTATAGCAATAAGTAAACAGAAAACCTGCCAATGCTCCACCGAGGTGCGACAACTCCCCGACTGCATTAGAAGAGACAATCTGCAACAAACTCAACAAGACATAAGCTAATGCGAGCCAAGAGATTTTCACCTCCCCAATCAAGACAAGCCGCAAACGATAATCAGGTGACATCACAGCCGTAGCCACCACGATGGCCATCACCGCGGCAGACGCACCTAAAAGATAAGATTCGGTGTTATAGATCAGTTGACTGTAATAAGGAATCAAATTATAGAGCGTAATGGAGAAAAGTCCGCCAAAAAGTCCGCCAAAAATATAAACGCCCACTAAATCCTTCTGAGAGAAAAAGAGCAAAAAAAGCTTACCAAACCAGTAAAGCACCAAGAGATTAAAAATCAGATGGACGAATTGTGTTTGGACAAACATATAAGTTAAGAGTGTCCATGGTCTGACAAGCAAAACACCGGGAGAAAGAGGCAACATCAAATACCTCTCCCCTGAAGGTAATCCACATAGAGTGGAAATGACATTGAGCAAATTGACAACCACAAAAACGGTCAAGTTGATAACAATCAAACGATTCAACAAAGAACCATCCTTGAACAAATCTATAATATCATTTTTTAACGACATTCCTGCTCTTCTTTTTTCGATTATCAATATTGACGGTTTCTCTTCGTACTATTTCGCCATAGCAAAATCAGCAACACTCCAAACAATGCGCCTCCCAAATGGGCAAAATGCGCCACATTGTCTCCCTGAAAATCCTTCACGCCCAAGAATAGTTCCATCAAACCATATCCAATCATCATATACTTTGCCTTTATCGGAATAGGGATAAACATCAAATACATCGGCAAATTAGGGTACAACATCGCAATGGCGGCCAACAACCCGAAGACCGAACCAGATGCTCCAACCGTGATAAAGCGGTTGTAAAACTCCTGAGTCCTCCACTCATTCAAAGCATCAACTGAATAGACGACATTTCCCGGAGCCACCATCAAGCCCTCCGACAAAGACGGGTCTGCATTCAATATCTGCAAAACCTCCGCTTCAAATCCTCTCAAATCCCAAGTCCATGCCAATTCCTGACAAAATCCTGCCCCCACACCCGTGATGAGATAGAACAACAAGAAAAACTTAGAACCTAAAGACATCTCCACCAAATGCCCCAACATGAACAAAGAGAACATATTAAAAAACAGGTGGGAGAAATCAGAGTGCATAAACATATAGGTGAAGAACTGATAAAAGTGAAAATCAGAACCCTTCCAATAATGCAACCCCAGCCATTCATTCAAATCAATACCCGAATTAGAGATATCCAATGCAAAAGTCGCAAAAAAAACCAAACAGTTGACAATCAGAAGATTTTTTGTCACTTCAGGAAGTCCATTTAGAAAATTTTTTGTCACTTCAGGAAGTCTATCAAATCGACCCATAACGAAAAACTTTATTATTAAAAAAACTCACAAGGAGGCTTTCTAAAATGCCCCTCTGCCTTAACTACTGCAAAATTACAAAAAATTATAATATCTACGAGAATAGAGACCGTCATTTGAAATTTTACAAAAACCTATAAAACAAGCAATTACACACCTATCGACTATTTTTTTTCTCCAACACTAAAAAAAATTCATCAAAAACTTGCAAAAAAAGATATTTGTCTTACCTTTGCATCGTTACAGTTCAAATAACGAATTTTTAAACTTAATTATAGCAAATTCTCATGAACAAAACAGAATTTATTTCAGCTATCTCTGAAAAATCAGGATTGACTAAAGCTGACAGCAAGAAGGCAGTAGACGCTTTCGCAGATGTTATTGTAGAGGCATTGAAGTCTGGCGACAAGGTGACCTTAGTTGGTTTCGGAACTTTCTCTGTAAAAGAGTCAAAAGAGCGCGAAGGAATCAATCCTCGCACAAAGGAGAAGATTACTATTGCAGCGAAGAAATCTGCGAAATTCAAAGCAGGTTCTGAGGTAGATAACGCCCTCAACTAATTTGTCTGCCGCCTAAAAGGCAAAAAAACAAGGGGAAGGTTGTTTACCTTCCCCTTTTGTTGTATTTTTGTTGTAAATTTGCAGGACAAAATAGAGATACAATATAATAATGAACGTAGAAGAAATACTTACCCAGTCTGTCAAGAGTGTCATCGCACAACTCTACGGACAAGAAGTGGACGAAAAACTTGTCCAACTACAGAACACAAAAAAAGAGTTTGAAGGAGACCTTACGCTTGTGGTTTTCCCTTTTCTTAAAATTTCTAAGAAAAAACCAGAGGAGACCGCTTCCGAAATCGGAGATGCTCTCACGAAAGCGTCGCCAATAGTAGAAAAGTTCAATGTCATCAAAGGATTCCTCAACTTAACCATTGCGAAAAACGTTTGGGTCGACACTTTCAACACCATTCTGAACGACAAGGAATTCGGTTTGAAAAAAGCGACTGAGGACTCTCCTCTCTACATGGTGGAATACTCTTCTCCGAACACCAACAAGCCTCTTCATTTAGGACACATCCGCAACAACCTTTTAGGATATAGTTTGTGCAGAATCCTTGAGGCGAATGGCTACAAGGTCATAAAGACCAACATCGTGAACGACCGAGGCATCCACATCTGCAAATCAATGCTCGCATGGCAAAAATTCGGAAACGGAGAGACTCCTTCTTCTACCGGCAAAAAGGGCGACCATTTGGTAGGCGACTACTATGTGAAGTTCGACAAAGCCTACAAAGAGGAGATTAAGGAACTGATGGAAAAAGGCGTTTCTGAAGAAGATGCAAAAAAGCAGGCTCCAATCATGCAAGAAGCTCAAGCAATGCTGAAGAAGTGGGAAGATGGAGACGCCGAGGTAAGGAAACTCTGGGAAGAGATGAACGGCTGGGTATATGAAGGCTTCGACGAAACATACAAACGTCTGGGGGTTGCATTCGATAAGATCTATTATGAATCAACAACCTACATTGACGGAAAGAACAAGGTAAACGAAGGTCTTGAGAAAGGATTGTTCTACCGCAGAGAGGATGGCTCGGTATGGGCAGACCTCACTCAAAATGGTCTTGACGAGAAACTTCTACTACGTGCCGACGGAACCTCCGTTTATATGACACAAGACATCGGGACAGCGACTCAACGTTTTAACGAGTTCGACATCAACAAGATGATATATGTGGTAGGAAATGAGCAAAACTACCACTTCCAAGTACTTTCCATCCTACTCGACCGACTCGGTTTTTCTTGGGGAAAAGACCTTGTGCATTTCTCTTACGGAATGGTGGAACTACCAGAGGGAAAAATGAAGTCCAGAGAAGGGACAGTCGTGGACGCAGACGACCTCATGGACGAAATGATCCAAACAGCCAAAGAGGTTTCTGCCGAACTCGGTAAGATTGACGAGATGACAGATGAAGAGGCAAACGAAATCGCTCGCATCTGCGGATTAGGCGCACTGAAGTATTTCATCTTAAAAGTCGACCCTCGTAAAAACATGTTGTTCAATCCAAAAGAATCAATCGACTTCAACGGAAACACCGGTCCTTTCATTCAATACACTCACGCCAGAATACGTTCTGTTCTTCGAAAAGCAGCAGAACAAGGCATCCAGTGGGGAGAACAAGCCGACACTTCTATTCAATTGTCAGAGACTGAGAGCAACCTCATCCAATACTTGTCCTCTTTCCCTAACGTGGTGAAACAGGCAGGACAAGAGTATAGTCCGGCATTGATTGCAAACTACGTGTACGAGCTGGTTAAACAATACAACTCTTTCTATCACGACTTCTCCATATTGAAGGAGTCAGACGAGGCAATTCGAGGCTTCAGACTTTTATTATCACAAAAGATTGCAGAAGTCATCAAATCGGGAATGGGGCTTCTTGGAATTGACGTTCCAGAACGCATGTAACCCAATAATTCATTTCATTCAAAAAAAAGGAAAAAAAACATGGATATTCGTAGAACAAGAATTGCGGACGCGTTAAAGTCCACCGCTTTTGGCGAAAAGATAAATGTAAAAGGTTGGGTTAGAACCAAAAGAGGAAACAAGAACGTAAATTTCATCGCTCTTAATGATGGTTCGACCATCAACAGCATCCAGATTGTTGCAGATGTTGAAAAATTTGAAGAGGAGACTTTAAAATCCATCACGACCGGTGCCTGCATCAGTGTGATAGGAACTCTTACTGAATCATTGGGAGGTGGACAATCTGTTGAAATTTTAGCAGAGAACATTGAAATCTATGGTTTAGCAGACAACACCTATCCACTACAAAAGAAAGGGCATACAATAGAGTTCCTTCGTGAGATTGCGCACCTCCGTCCGAGAACCAACCTCTTTGGGGCGGTGCTACGTCTTCGACACAATATGGCGATGGCAATCCACACATACTTCCACCAAAAAGGATACTACTATTTCCACACTCCTATCATCACAGCATCAGACTGTGAAGGGGCTGGACAGATGTTCCAAGTGACAACCCAAAACCTTTACAACCTCAAAAAAGACGACGAGGGAAACATCAGGTATGACGACGACTTCTTTGGCAAACCTACAAGCCTAACCGTATCAGGACAGTTGGAGGGTGAATTGGGAGCGACCGGATTGGGAGCAATCTACACTTTCGGACCAACTTTCCGTGCGGAGAACTCCAATACTCCTCGCCACTTGGCAGAGTTTTGGATGATTGAACCCGAAATCGCTTTTATGGACCTCACCGATTTGATGGACTTAGAAGAGGATTTCATCAAATTCTGCGTAAATTGGGCTTTGGAAAATTGTCAAGACGACCTTGCATTCCTCAATAAAATGATTGACAACAACCTGATCGAGCGTTTACAATCAGTTGTCAAATCAGACTTTGTAAGACTCCCTTATACTGAAGGTATAAAAATTTTAGAAGAGGCGATTAAAGGTGGTAAGAAGTTTGAGTTCCCTGTCTACTGGGGATGCGATCTCGCCAGCGAGCATGAACGTTTCTTGGTAGAAGAGCATTTCAAACGTCCTGTTATCATGACCAACTATCCAAAGGAAATCAAGGCTTTCTACATGAAAATGGACGAAGATGGAAAGACCGTACAAGGAACCGATGTGTTGTTCCCACAAATCGGAGAAATCATTGGTGGTAGTGTCAGAGAGGAGAGTTATGAAAAACTCACGGCACGCATCAAAGAGCTTAACATCCCTATGAAGGACATGTGGTGGTACTTAGACACCAGAAAATACGGTTCTTGTCCACACGCAGGATTTGGCTTAGGTTTTGAACGTCTCATGTTGTTCATCACAGGAATGCAAAACATCAGAGATGTCATTCCATTCCCAAGAACCCCTAAATCTGCAGAGTTCTAAAATGGCTATAAATAAAAAATGTCGGATCAAACATCCGACGTTTTTTTTTTCAACATTCTCCCAAAGGCGATATGTACAGACTACACCTACACTCTCACCTCTTCTCGATTTAGCGTTTCCCTCACTCTCAAATTGCCAGAAGAGTCTATCACCCAAAAAGAGTCACAATAGTTCTCTGCCAAATCTAACTCATGAGTAGAAACGATTATCGACAATTTCCTTTCTTTTGAAATATCTCTCAACAAGGACATCACCTCTCGACGTGAATAATAATCCAAGTGGGAAGTTGGCTCATCCAACAATATAACAGGAGCCTCCTGAACCAAAACTCTTGCAATTTCGACTCTCTGAAACTCCCCATCCGACAAATTACACACAAAATTACCCCTCTTCTCACTTAAATTCAAATCGGACAAAACACGACCGACATTTTCATTCAAATCCTCTTCAGAGTGTTCCAACCCCAAAAATCTGAATCTACCCAATGTGACATAGTCTCGGACGGTCAACTGCGGAAGTTCTCCCCTCATGGTAAAAGAACTACTCACCACCGAAGCCCGCTCTTTTATGGGCAATGAAAACAGAGATCCACATTGTCCCTTCTTATAAAAGAAGACATCTCCACCAAGAGGCTTTTGCAAACCAGCAATCGAACGCAACAATGTAGACTTCCCCACACCGTTAGCACCGACCAACGCAACAAACGAAGCAGCCTCAACCTTCAAAGAAAAAGGGTGTATCAAGACTTGAGTGTTTCTCTTCTCAGAGAATCCCACTGACAAATCTTTCAACAAAAGAACGCTATTCATATCCAACAAAAAAAAGAGGATTTTTCAATCCTCCACCCCCTCCAACATCGGAACAAATGAACACTTCCCCAAAAATTCCGTCTGAAAAGTTTCGTCTCCAGTTCTTCGGATTCTGCACATATCCAACTCCCCGTCTTTTTGCAAAGGTATGACCATTATGCCTCCGATAGTTAATTGAGACAATAATTTCTCTGGCAGTTCGATGCTTCCAGCTGTAACTATAATACGGTCAAACGGAGCTTCCAAACGCCATCCTTGATAGCCATCACCATAAGCACAACACACTGGGCAATCCAAAGAAGCCAACAACACCTTCGTTCGCTCATACAATTTCCGTTGTCTTTCTATAGAGAAAAGTTGAACGCCCAACTCCGCCAAAACGGCAGATTGGTAGCCAGACCCCGTACCGATTTCAAGGACCTTTTCGCCACCTTTCAGTTCCAACAATTCAGTTTGCCATGCAACCGTGTAGGGTTGAGAAATCGTCTGACCATTACCTATCGGGAAAGCCTTATCCTCATAAGAGAGTTCTACGAAAGTAGGATCCATAAAACACTCACGCGGCACACTTCCGATGACAGACAACACACGCTCCGATCGAATCCCTTTTTTTCTAAGCAGATCCACCAAAGCTTTCCGACGAGCCACAAATCTCAAAGAACCTTTCCGCATAACCTCATCAACCTAATACTGGAACAAAAACAGCTTTTTTAGTTTGAAAAAATTCCTCTTCGAAGAAATCCTTTATATCAAACATAGAAGCCCTATTACGATATGGGAGAACCTCATGCTGCAACTCTCCCCCCTTCAAGCAAATCACACCATTCGGCAAAGCGTTCCTCTGATTTTTCACATCCACATTTTTCTGTGAGAGTCTCATCAAATCAGGAAGAGGCATCACTGCACGGCTTACCACAAAATCAAACTTCTGCTTCTCCTCCTCCACTCTCTTATGGGCGAACGTCGTATTCTCCAGACCGATTGCATTGGACACCTCCGTCGCCACCTTAATCTTCTTTCCAATAGAATCCAACAAGTGGAACTTGCACTCTGGGAAATAAATTGCTAAAGGAATGGCAGGGAATCCACCCCCTGTTCCGACATCCATCAAAGTAGTCCCCGGCTGGAAACTCAATATTTTGGCAATCGCCAAAGAGTGTAACACATGATGTTCGTACAAATTATCAATATCCTTTCGGGAAATCACATTGATCTTGCTGTTCCAATCTGCATACAAATCGAACAAGGCAGCAAACTGCTCCTTCTGCCGCTCCGACAAATTGGGGAAATATTTTAGAATTATATCCATTTACGTAATTTTTAAATTCTTATAACTTTCTCGAGAATCCCTCTCCAAATATTTTGTAAAATTAATCAAAATTCATGGTTATGACAAATTGGGGACATAAACCAAGTGTGAAAAAATCATAAAATTTCACAACCTTCCATCCACCAATTCTCGATCTAAAAATCCTTTTACATCATAAACCACACTATCAACAGAACGTTTCAAAGAAGAGACATCAACACTCTTAAAAACCTCATGCGCCACCGCCAAGACAACCGCATCATAACTCTTCTCCGGGATATTGGCGACAATATCAACACCAAACTCTTCCTTAACCCTACCCTCATCTGCCCAAGGGTCACAAACATCAATATTGGCAGTGTATTCTCTCAAGGTATGATATATATCAATCACTTTCGTATTACGAATATCCGGACAATTTTCTTTAAACGTAAAACCAAGAATAAGAATTTTCGCATCCTTCACCAAGATCCCATTCTTATTCATACATTTTACAACCTGATTCGCCACATAATCCCCCATCCCATCGTTCAGTCTGCGAGCCGCAAACATGACACGGGGCAAAACGCCATAAACCTGAGCCTTCTGAATCAGATAATAAGGATCTACGGATATACAATGCCCACCCACCAAACCGGGCGACATTTTGATGAAATTCCATTTTGAAGAAGCCGCCTCTATCACGTCACGAGTATCAATCCCCATCGCATTAAAAATTTTCGCCAACTCATTCATGAATGCAATATTCACATCCCGTTGCGCATTTTCGATAATCTTAGCAGCTTCAGCCACCTTAATCGAGGAAGCTTTGTGAGTGCCATTCAGAAGCACTGAATTATACAAACTATCTACAAAATCGGCAACTTCAGGAGTCGAGCCACTCGTCACCTTCTTTATCTTCTCGACCGTATGTTCCTTATCTCCCGGATTGATTCGTTCAGGGGAATACCCCACAAAAAAATCCTCATTGAAACGGAGTTCGCTCACCCTCTCCAGAACAGGCACACACTCCTCCTCCGTCACTCCGGGATATACCGTCGACTCATAAATCACCACATCGTTCCTTGACAAGACCTTACCAACAATCTCACTCGCACCCAGCAGAGGGGACAAATCCGGACGATTATTTTCATCCACCGGAGTAGGCACTGCGATAATATAAACATTACAATCACGAATATCTTCACTATCAGCAGTAAAAGAGAGGTCCTGACACTCTATCGCCTCCTTCAACAACTGCGGATCAACCTCTTTCGTCGTATCAATTCCGCCATTCAACTCCTCAACCCGCCTTTCATTCAAATCAAAACCGACCACCTTATACTTCGTTGAAAACAACCGAGCCAAAGGCAGACCGACATAACCTAAACCTATCAGAGATATGACTATTGAGCTATTTGACATAATACAAACATTTAGAAATACATTTATTATGTAATTTTATAAAAATTACAACCAAGAACACCATTTACAGAACAATTAGAAACCTAATATTATTTCCACAAACCGAGAAGAATAAGAGACATGAAAAAATTTCACGTATTTATAAAATTTTATATAACTTTGAACTATCATTTATTGGACGAAACCTCTAACATAAATTATATACAAATGAAACGTACATTCGACATAATTGCGAGTAGTTTGGGACTTATTTTTCTTTCTCCGCTATTTTTCATATTAGCAATATTAATAAAATTAGACTCCGAAGGACCTGTTTTTTTCAAGCAAATAAGAGTCGGATTAAAAAACAAAGATTTTTCTTTATATAAGTTTAGAAGCATGTACGTTAAAACAGACAAATCAGGGCTTTTAACTATCGGAGATCGTGATCCTCGAATCACTTCATTAGGCTACTACATCCGAAAATACAAACTCGACGAGTTACCTCAATTAGTCAATGTATTAAAAGGAGACATGAGTCTTGTCGGACCTCGCCCTCAAGTAAGGAAATACGTCAATTTGTACACTCCGGAACAGATGCATGTTTTGGATATACGTCCAGGCATTACTGACCTCGCCTCAATTAAATATCGCAATGAAAGTGAATTATTAGGAAAATTGAACGACCCCAACAAATACTACACTGAAGTTATTATGCAAGATAAACTACGCATTAATCTACAATACATTGAAAACCACAACTTACTAAACGACATTGCAATAATATTTTGCACGTTTAAAAAGATAATTAATGAATAGACTGACTTACATATCTAATTTTTTTGTAACACCCACATATTAAATTAATAAAAGTTAATATAATTGAAGAAAAGATTGTCAAGTGTTCTGAATCTCTAAACAATCTATAGCACCACTTTATAAGAGATAATTTATCTTTTGTCCTAATGGATCCCGTTCGACCTCGTCTATACAGAGCAAGTGATTTTTCTAAAAGGAAACAATCTGATTTGCTAGCCACCTTAAGCCACATAGCATAATCATTATTTTTTTTTATGTCATCAATATAGATTTCTCCGATATAATTAGAATCATACATTACCGTTAAACAACCTACCCAATTATAGCAAAAAAAATCAAATTTAGTTACTCGTTGAGGTCCCGAAACAACTCTATTTAACTCTTCTGACTGTTCATTTATTTCGCAATAACAAGTATAAGAGAAGTGATAATCATTCTCCCTCATAAAAGCTATTTGCTTCTCCAACTTTTCAGGCAACCACAAATCATCACTATCCAAAAATGCGATCCACTTTCCTTTTGCACGTCTCAACGCATTATTTCGCGCAATGGCTGCACCTGAATTATAAGCATTGCACTCATACTTTATTCGCTCATCATCAGCTGCAAATCTCTCAACAATTTGCCTCGTCTCATCAGTCGAGCAATCATCTTGAAACAACAACTCCCAATTAGAATAAGTCTGTGCTTGGACACTTCTAATCGTCTCCTCCACAAATTGCGCACAATTGTATGAAGGAGTGATGATGGAGACTAAATCTTGAGGCATGGTAAAAATTAAATAAAAAACTACACTTTTGAAACCTCACAAAGTTCCAGATTTATCAAACTTGGGATTAAGTTTTAGCAGTGTTTTCCTCTAAAAAAAACTTCATATTCTATATTTTAAGAAAATATCTTAA
Organism: uncultured Bacteroidales bacterium; assembly: GCA_937916355.1. Classification (GTDB taxonomy): domain Bacteria; phylum Bacteroidota; class Bacteroidia; order Bacteroidales; family Paludibacteraceae; genus UBA1181. The sequence goes on along the minus strand of CALFTM010000047.1, from coordinate 44,515 downwards.
TTCCGGTGCGGAAAACTCTTTACTTTTTTTCGCTGCATAGGATTTCATACTCATCAATATGTCTCTATTTCACACAAACAATATAAATAATTTTAAGTATCTTAATCAAATCCATAAAAGCAAAAAATAAAATCATTTTTCAAATTCAGCAAACACCTTATTCCATTGGGAAACAATATATTCTCTACTAAAAGGAGGGGCTGTAGATAGTTTATAACTATTCAAAGAAAATTCTAACAACAAATCTCGGTTTTGAATAAATCTCAATATACAATTATATAAAAATTGCGTCACTCTTTCATTCCTTTGCTTAGAATAGATAGTTTTATCCCGATTATTCCACACTTGTGGATTTGGCACGTTATTTCTATCAAAAAACTGCCAAGATGGCTCTGTCAAAAAACCATTAAACCCATCCTTTACCATTTCAGGTATTGCATAAAGCGTGCTTCCAATTACCGGCAACCCTGATTTTATTGCCTCTAAAACTGTTATATTAAAACTATCGTCACTAGTCGGTATTAATAAAATAGAATGATTAGAATATAATTCTTGCATTTCTTTATTGGACAATTTAAAATCATAAAGAGTTATTCCTTCATAGGAGCGAATCATATTTAACACCTCCGAATCAACATCAGAAAATGAAGTTACCATTGTCAATGTAACCTCCATATACCCCTCTTCCCTCAATCTTTTAAAAGATTCAAAAACTTCTAAAGCACCCTTTGATAAAAAACGTATTCCTTGAGCAATAAATAAAAGCCTTATATAATTATTTTTTTGACACTTTTCAATTATTACTTGTTCTGAAACAAAACCGTTATCTGGAATTAATGGATATATTTGTATTAACTTGCAGTTATTCGGGACACTAGTACAAACAGTTTCAAAACTATCTTTACAAGCCAAACTCATACAAATAATAAATCTTAAATAAGAATTATTAATTGCTTGTGTAATTCTTCTGTTAACTCCTACCCCTACTATATTCTCTCTGCGAATTAAACGATAATGATATAAAGCTGTTGGATTTTCTAAATATATAAAATAAGGCTTATCTGATTTTAAAAACCTATTAAAACTCCCATAAACATCACAATTTTCATCTTTTGCTTTCGGAATATAAATAAACCTCAGCCAATCCAATAAAAACGATCTTCCTAAATGTTTTAAGATAAAATCAAACTTAGTATTTACCTCATAAAGAGATTTTGAATCGTACATAAAAGAAACCTTAATATCTTTCTCGTTCAGCAAATGAGAGATAAAACCTCTTAAAGGCGTTATAAATTTAACCGATATAAATTGTTTCATAAATAAATAGCAACTAACTTAAGACTAATTTTACACCAAACTCCACAAAAGAACAAACAACGCAATATTGCTCAATGATTACGCAAAAATTCTCTTCAAAAGAGTTCTTGCATTATCATCTGAAAAATAAAGACTCTTCTTATAGGATTCTAAACCCATACTGATACGAGTGTCATCATCAAACAAATTTATAATTGCTGCACAATACTTATCTGCATCATACACAGGACATAAATACCCATTAACACCATTCTCCACAAATTCACTATTATATTTCCATTCAGAAGCTATAATTGGCAATCCTACTGACATAGCTTCTACCAATATACCTGGGCAACCTTCTCCTTCATAATGAGTTGGGAATATTAACGCATCATAACTCTCTATGGTTTTACATACCTCAGAAGGTAAAATCAGTCCTCTATATTCGAACATATCTATACCAATTAGATTTTTATCATAATAATCATCAGTTACTTTCGGTCCATAAAAATCCACTTTTATTTTACGAGGGAATTGCATCAAAGGCCAAACCCTACTAATTGCCAACATGGTATCAAGACCTTTACTCCTTTCAATTCTTGAAACAAAGCACAATTTCAAATTTTCATCTGAATCTATTGCTTTATTTACTTTTTTTTGAATATTAGAAAAATACCTAAAATTAGGGAATAAATCGACATTACTAAACCCCCATTTGTTTTCCAATAGCAACTTCAACTTTTTTGTTTCAACATGAATACCATCTATTTGTTTTAACAAGAATCTATGTATCGGCAATTTTTGCAAAAGCTCACTTAACCATCCTCCAACAACAAAATAATGAACCCTTATACGAAACAAAACGGATAAACAAAAAACAAAAGGGAAGATTATTGTAAGATTGCGATGAGCAGGAAGATAAATTAATATTTTACAAGAAACAATTTTCATAACCATTTTAAAAATAGACATTTTATCATATCTGAACTCTGCAGTATCGTAGTAAGAAACTGATTTATCAAATTCACAGACTAACTTGTACAAATTTCTAGTTTTTGCAGTTTGTCCATCTAAATGGTTGCTTTTATTACCAAAATAACCTAAAACCATTATGTTTGCCATTACTTATAACTAAATATTAAATTAAACAACACTTCCAACCAACTTTTCATAGGAATCCCAAAAAACACGTTTCGCATTCCGATTAAGAATATATATTCGACTGTTCTTCCCCATACACTCAACACTCTCTTCGTTTAAGTTTAAAAATTCACTCGAAGCAAAGTATATATCCTCCGACTTATTCGGATCAAACAAAAATCCATTCACCCCCTCTTCAACAATCATAGGATTATCACAAACATTACTACACAAGATAGGTAAACCGCAACTCATGGCCTCACATATAACATTAGGAAAACCTTCATATAGTGATGGTAAACAAAATACGTCTGATGTCTGATACTCTTTCACTATATTTTTTGATGGTTTATGGAACTCAAAAACATCTGAAATGTTGTATTCTTGAATTAAATTTAAACAATTTTGATAGTAAGTTTTGTCCGTCTCAGCTCCAAACCAATCATATCTGAATTGATAGCCCTCTTCCTTTAACCGTTTCACCACCTCTAAAAGTCGTAAAACATTTTTTTGTGGCACAATTCTTGCCACTGTCAAAATTCGCACTTTATCTCTTTTTATTTTGACTTTAGGAGGACAAAATTTATCCGTATCAATAAAATTGGTTATCGTATGTAACTTAGAAGAAAGATTGGGATATCTCTTTCTAATAAACTCAGTCTGCGTATAAGAATTAGGGACTATGGCATCCGCCCACCTATAAAAGAAAAATTTCAAACGTTCTCGAATCGATAACTTCTGCGTTGTATTGCGTTCTGAAACGATCAATTTAAACTTCGCCCCCAATAGTTTAATGATGGAAAGTACAGTGGTACAAGTATCCAAATAAGCAATCACAACATCCGGATTCGTCCTTTTCAACTCTTTTTTAAGAACCCATATTCGCTTATGAGGCGACTGAGCATCTGCCACATATTTCCAAGTTACTTCGTTTACTTCAAGAATAGGAGCATAAAAATCATTCGGATAATAGGTCCACACTTCAACATTGTACCCTCGTCCTTTAATCTGAGAGGCCAAATAAGTCAACTGTCGTTCAGCACCTCCCGACCCTAATGATTCAATAAGACAGATTATTTTTTTCATGATTGACTAATTACTCCACCGATGATTAATATACCCTTCCGTAGCATTTTCTCTATGCTTAATTATACACAGATGCTCACTAATAAAGTAATCCTCACCGCTAATCTCAATCCAATTTGGCACCTATTTTTCTTCACCTTATATTGTTGCATAGGATATGTCGAAAATTTAGAATATTTACGTTTCAACAAATCTCGCTCAACCACTCTTGGGATAACTCTATTTATCAGATACGAACATCTTTTCCCTATGGAGCAACTACTTATTATCTATTCTAGGAAAAGAAATAAACTCTCCAAATTTATAATTCCACTCTTGAGGAGTGAAAACACCCATTCCACTTGCTGGATAAAAAGTTATTTCTCCCATATAAACCTTACTCTGAATTAAATACAAATCAACACGTACAAACGGAATTTGACATGCTACTTTACTACAAATAGAAAGCATATCTTCTAAATCATAAGGTTTTTCTACTTGAGTTATACCATTTTTGACAATTGGATTAAGACCTACAAAAGGCATGTGATTCCAATCTGCATCATAAAAATCAATTGTTTCCTTACTACGTCTATCTCGTATTACCTGACAATAAATTGGCTCTCCATTAAAACAATAAAATTTATAATCAATTAAATCCTCCGAATCTCTATCTTCCATATATTGTTCTGCAATAATTCTTCTTCTCACATTCTTATAAGGCCATTCTCGATAGGATTTGTAGATACAACTTTTTAAAGATCTGCTCAATTTTTCCGCCGCTGCCTTTTTATCAAAATTTGCTTTATCCCTACAAATCACAACACCGGAGCTTCCGCCGCCATGCGTTGTTTTTAGAACAAATTGGTTAGGGAGTTCATCCCAATTAATCTCCTCCGGAGTATCCCACACGCCCAATGTAGGAATAATATACTCTTCCCCTATTAATTTTGCCACATACTCTTTTACGGCAAACTTATCCACCATGGTGGTATATTCCGGCTTACGATTATATAACTTCAGCCATTGCAATTTTTCAGAAAAAGTTTTAGGATTCTTCCAATCAATCCAATACCCCATTTTGCAACGAAATAACAATGTCAAGTAAAGTTTGTCTGGAAATAGAAAACTTGAATTTTGCAATAATGAAGCACAAAATTCAGCTCTATTTTCTTTTAGTAATTTTATTGCTGTTGATAATTTTGACATAGATTATTTGTTTAATTTTGCATCCAAATAGTAACTCAATTTATCTCGGTGGGACTCACACATAACAACATTTGAAAGAATCGGGATCCACTTTTTATTTACCATCCTCGGCAAGAATCCTCTGTATTGCAATCCTTTAACGTATCTATTACAAATTGGTTCCAAAGACAATGCCACTGATCTCATTGAATTCTTATAATAGGTTTCAACGGATACTTTTAACCACTCCTTATTTTTAATGATACTATTTAAATTTTCCAACGTATCCGTAAATGAATTTGGAGGAAGAAGATTCACTCGTGCAATTTCTCCATATTGACAATAAGGGTATAAGTTAAAAGAGATTTCTTTATCAAATTTTATTTCTACGAAGTACCCTTCCGTCCACATTTTTTTGGGGACACCTTCCCAATCAAAACAAAAGTTGCCGAGCCCATAAAATATTGGTTTCCCTTTATAGATTTCATAACCGGAATAACAATGTTGATGATGATTGACAACCGCATCTGCACCTGCATCTACAAAAAATCGGTATGTCTCTTGCATTCGCATTGATGGCAATTGAAAATGCTCATGTCCGCCATGAACAACCACTAATACAAAATCCGCATTCTCTTTTGCTTCTTTGATTTCATAAAACTGCGCAATAGGATTCAATGGATTAGCTCCTGCAGTAGCATGAGTTGCAATAGAGAACTCATGTTCACAACAATTAATGATTGCTAATTTTTGTCCATTCTCCTCTACATAAAGAACTTTCTCTGCATCTTGTAGATTTGCTCCTACACCCACCTCATCAATCTTCCATTTTTGACAACACTCTACGGTCTTATTTAAACCAGCTTCTCCATAGTCCAATATATGGTTGTTGGCTAACGTTACACACTTAAAACCGGCATACTTAATTGCCTCTACTGCATTTTCAGAACAACCAAGATTGGGTCCACATTTTTTGATGGGTGAAAATGTATCTTCAATCACAGGCGATTCAAAGTTTACCAAAGAATAGTCTGCAGATTTTATAATGGTCTGCAATTCTTCAGGAAAGATATCGCTAAACTTCCGTTCGTCAATCTGTTGCGCTAAGCGAGCTCTTGGTGCGAAATCTCCGGCTACAATTACATCTATTGACATACTAATCATTTTTCTTTAATCCCCTACAAAACTCTAAAAACAATTTCCTCTCAGAAAAAAAACAATTGATCGTTGCAATATAAATAACACACCCTAACAGAAGATATAGCAGACTTGTCATTATAGATTCTTCATTAGGGAGAAAGTACATTAGTAGAGCAAACATTGAAGTTCCCATTATAGAAGGAAAAACATTTTTAAACATTTCCCAAAAAGAAATTTTCAACAAAAGATATATTGCGATTAAATTTACTAAAATTAATTGCAACCTCATCAAAGCCCTAACTTCGCACAATGTCTCAAAACCATATCCAATAGAATAATATATGGAGGGAATCAAAAACAAAATATGCAACACCTGTACCAACACAGATAATTTAGGTTTTCCTAATGCTCTAAAAACTTCGCTACTATAATGAGAAAAAACAATGGTTAAAGCACCCGTCAATCCCCACAATCCTATAAAATAGGCTGCTTCTGCCCACTGAGGTCCTAATAAGATGGCTGTGATAAAATCTCTGAACAAATAAATAATCATTCCCAAAGGAATTACCAACATCCCTACCAACTTCTGAAATTTGAAAAACATATTCTTAAACTCCTCCGGATCGTTCTGTAAACGAGATAAGGATGAGTAAAGAATTGGAGTCGTAGCAGATGTCACCACAGAATTAATCTGCCCAACCGTAGTTATGGAGGTACGATACAAACCTAAATAGTGCGGTGATAAAATCCTTCCTACAATAAACATATCTACGTAGGAGGTCAACCAAATAGAAACCGACTCAATCATAGACCACATACTAAAAGAGAACATCTCCTTTAATTTGGCAAAGCTGTAAAAGCGATTGGGTTCCCATTGTGATTTTAGAGTAAGAAGAAGTGCATTGGAGAAATTCTGTGCAATCACACCCAAAATCAATGCCCAACAATTTCTGAAATATAGAGCTAATGGTACTGTTACAAAAAGAGGAATCAAAACTCCTACTATGCGGACATAAAACAGGGTTTTAAAATCAAACCCTCTTTTATAAAGAGCCATCTGAATGCTGGAAAAGGCGGCTAAGGGTATGCAACATCCTGCAACTGCAATCTCGGTGCTTTCATTGGGACTTCCAACTAAATTGGCTATCGGTTGTGAGAAGATGATTATCAATCCCCATATCAATAAAGAGAAAACCAAATTGGTCCAAAAGGCAACATTGATGGATTGGTATAACTCTTCATCACTCTCAAACTCATGCTGAATTAGAAACTTTTGAAATCCGGCATCAGTGAAAATTTCAGCAAAACTAATCACCATCATCACCGTAACTAACACTCCAAAAGCATCCGGCGTCAAGATGCGTGCCAAAAGCATCGTTGTTACCGGTGCTACCAACTTGGCTGCTATCTCTGTTACGGAAGACCACTTGGTGGCTGTAACAATTTTTTTATTTAGATTACTATCTGACACAGTTTATTCTCATTTCTTTAATCTAAATTTCACGATTTCTCTCGACACCTAAAGCATACCCCATCAAACAACAATAACTCAAATCGGCGGAATAGTAAAACATAGAGAAAATACTTTCCATGAAACAGATAACAAACAAAATGCACAACACTCCAAACATTCTTTCGGACTCTCTGTTTTGCCTGCACAACCTCACCCATGCGATCCAAAACACAGCAAAAAAAAGGACTCCCAACAAACCTTGATTGGTCAGCAGCTCCAGCCAATCACTATGGGCAAAATTGCTCTTTGAAACTGTTATCGTAGCATTAGGTCCTAATCCGAATAAAAATTCATTCCACGTGGTATCATATAAAAAGTGATTCCACAAAGCGGCATATATATAATCTCTACCGGAAGAAGAGCCTTCCATGGTTTGCATAAATCTCAATTGAAAATAATCGCTGTTTTGCCACAAATAGATTACCACAAAAGAGAGTAAAACAACACACAGAACACTTAACAAGAGAAGATTTTTCCGTTCTTCTTTCGTCCCATTTTTTATTTTCAAAACAAAGAATACAATAGTGCTAATCAATGCAATCAATATTGCTCCTCTTTTCATTCCAAACAGTACAAAAGCCAGCAGATAAAATAACAACAGATACTGAACCCAATTTTTTTTATCAAAGAAAAAGAGCGCAGGAATCAGGGCGACAAAGGTATAGCCTTCGTTGTTGGTTATCTCTGCATCTGCCTCCAACAGACGAGTCTCCTTCACCAAGAAATCATTCAAAAAAAATTTCATTGATGCCAACACCAGCATGACCGCAAGTATTTTTTTCATCATTGAATCGTCTAAAACTCCTTTACGAGCGTAATAGAAAAAAACATACAGAGGCAACTGGACTCTATATAAATTCTTTAAATACTGAAATTCTTCCACATTTTCCCGTACAAAAAAAGTAGTCCCTCCAATCACCATGTACACCACACCATAGAGTGTCAATAGAATCAGAAACAGGTCTAACGCCACAACAAAAAAAGGAAGACTCACTTCTCCTCGTCTGTCTGGAAGATGAACCGCTAAGCAATAGACAAAAGATAGTCCGACAAGAAAAAGCACCAACAACCGTGTCAACAAAGAGCCTTGCAAGCCCAACGCTCCCTGTAACTCATAAAACTGCCACAGAAGAAAATAGGAGAATAATAATTTTTGGTCTTTAGTCATAAGCAAATTCAACGACCGTTCCGAATACTAAACAACACAACCTCCCCAACCATCTGAAGCGACTGCCTATCAATGTTTTCCGGTATATCTCTTACTGTATGCCATGTATCGGGGAATCCTCTATTTTGATTGAAATCTATGATGTCAATCGTTGGTATTCCTGCTTGTAGGTTGAGGTAATAGTGGTCGTCCAAAATTGAACCCGACTCTTTCACGACAAAAGATTTGCCATATCCTAAATCTCTTGCATTTTTCCACACTCTCCTCAAGTAGGACTCTGCGAAATGAAAGGAGACTTGATCGAAACCAAACTCTGGAGATTTTCCTCCCACCATGTCCAACAGAATCCCCCATTGTGGTCTGGAAGAGTATTTGGCTGGATAATAAGGATTTCGAGAGAGATATTGAGAACCCAAGCACCAAGTATCTTCTTTTTCTCCTTTTTCAAAGGAGGGTTGTCCATAATCTTCTAAATCGAGAAAAACAATATCCACACCAATGGAGTCGCCCGACAATTTCAACTGACGTGCCACCTCCAACAAGACCGCAACACCACTAGCCCCATCATTGGCACCCATCACAGGTTTATGCCAATTCGCCTCTATATCATTATCACAAAAAGGGCGACAATCCCAATGGGCAAAAAGCGCAACACGAGGGGACAAATCTGGACAAATCTGTGCTATTAAATTTACCCCAGCCATTTTTTTCCCGTTGTATAGTTGAGCCTCAAAAGGCTGTCGTTTCACAACATCACAATAGGCATTCAATTGTCCATACAAATACTCCGCACATTCTGCATGCGCCTTGCTACCCGGCACACGTGGGCCAAACGCACATTGTTCTTCTATAAACCTCATGGCAGAATCAGAAGAAAAAACCGGTCGGACAATTGAAACATCATCCGATTTTTCAGTTCCCACATTGTTCGACTTCCCCTCTACTTTACCTTGAGAACAGGAGACAAACAACAAAGAAAAAATAAGCAAAAAAATCGATTTCATAATCACACATTATGGAACAACAAAAAAAGCTTCGCTTTTCTTAATCACATAAAGAATGCAACCAAGAAAGCAAAAACCAGTGAACTTTCACATCCATTGTTCATTACACAAAAAAAGGAACTCCACCATTGAAGTTCCTCCATTGTAGCGGATCCGGGAATCGAACCCGAGTCTGAGCCGTGAGAGAGCTCCGTGCTAGGCCACTACACTAATCCGCCATTATTAAAACACGTCATTTTCAGTTTGACGATGCAAAGATACACCGATTCTTGTAATCTACAAACTTTTTATGATATTTTTTTAAAACGCCCACCACATCTAACTGATTTTCAGAAAGAAAATTTTACAACATGTCCCTACTTCTGAACATAAACAAATGGATTAAACAGATATAAATAAACTAAAAAAAACATAAAAATTTACTTTGTATTTAAAAAAAAACAGATTAATTTTGAAAATTGAACTGTAGTATGGTTCAAACAATTGCAACGAACTAAAAGTCAGAAAGATATGAATAGACTATTACATATAATTATGAGACAAGTTATACAAATCCTATTAGGGCTGACCATAATAGCCTTCCCTATCGCCCTATCGGCGCAGGAGGTGAACCAAGACACTCCTAACATGAGTTTCGAGAACGGAACTTATGATGGGTGGACTCGTTACTATTCGTATTATGGGCAAGACAACTTAACAAGCACAACTGCCAACATGGTGTTTTCCAACATCCAAAAAAACGAAAAACATATTGGAGGAGATGCATGGACAATCAGAAACTCTCAAATCACAGGAACTATCTATGGGGCTTTTGACTTGATGTCCTCCGCAAGCAATGATGGAAACGTTGCGTGTGACAACTTACTTCAAGTTCCTCACGGAAGCAAATACGCAGTAAGAATAGGTTCTAACGAGGAACCTGAAAGCATGACGTCGTCAGAAAGCCAAACCTTAATAGGCACGATGGACTGGAAAAAAAGAGCTATGGCAGAAAAAATGCGATACACATTTACCGTGACTGAAAACTCATCTCTTCTCACTTACAAATACGCTGCGGTCTTAGAAAATGCGAATTCATTGGACCACAACATTAATCATGCCCCTCCATTCTCTGTCATGATAGGAGAAACAGACGAAGAGGGCAATATCACAGCTCCGTTCTGCGCATCATCCGTTGTCGCAACCAACGAAGGTCTTACCAAGGCCAGCGAAAAAGCGAAAACAGGAACAGAGATCACGTATTGTGTGGAATGCGAGACATACGACAACAACATTCTTCTTGACAAAACCTGTGAGAGTCCTGACTTAAACACAATCGTTTGCGCCGAATGTGAAAGCCATAAGGATGCGACCAACTTCAATTGTGAACACTCGTTCATCACCCAAGTTGAAGAACAAAAATGGTTTGAAAAGATAGTAACAGCATACGAAATCAAAAGATACAGCAATACACAATACGACTGCGAAAAATCCTCCAACGGTGTCTGCACAGAATTTAGTTATTACAATTGGATGGGGCGAAAACAAAAAGAAAAAGGGACAGAAATAAAAGTAGAAAACATTAACGGAAAAGAATATTATATTGGCAATAACAAACCCCAAGGTTCTTCGTTTGTCTATAAAAACGGGAAATACTATAAAGTAGCAGATTTCGCCTCAAGCACTTCCATTGACATGGGGGAGTATAAATATGTGTGGGTTGACAAGGAATTCTGCTCTAAATGCTCGTGGAAAGAACCCAAACCCACTATGCACTATTATCTTGAAGAACCTGACTTTACAGCTAATTGTGAGAGTCATGGAGGCGTTTGCAAAAAACACACTACAGAAATAACTACCACCACCAATAACAAACCTTGTTATCAAAGCGAATTAAGCTCGTCGCAATTGGCTACAACCTACTATAAAGACTGGACAACGATCTCATACGATCTTCGTCCGTATATAGGGAGAAAGATCTCCATCGAGGTCATCAACCACGATTGTTTGGATAAAATGTATCGCTGTGGCATGTGCACCAGAATGATGGATGCAAAAACAGTTAGTTCAACCACAGGGAAAGGATGGTGCGGTTATTGCAACACAAATTATAGAGCGGACAAAGTTTACGCAGCAGGCCCACACCGCTCCTACGGCTACTTTACAGCACAAACACAGCCGATGAAGCTAAAGATCAAAAACTGTGGAGGTGATGAGGTTGAAGTTACCGCGCCAGAAGGCTTTACCAACTACACATGGGGAGACAAGTTTTATCGAAAAGACAAAACAAACGTTGCATACATCAAAAGAGATGACATCGACGAATCTGCAACCTACTCTGTTACGATGAGCTCTAACAACAATGATCCAAACTTAGTTGGTTCTGGTTCTGATTGTACAACAGTCACAGAAACTTTCACCCTAACAAAAAATCCATACAAGGGAGATTTGGATGTGGACGTGGCTTGCTTCAACGAGGTAATTTTAACAGATGAGACAGAAATTACACCCATCAAATTAAATGGGCAAGATGAGACTCCTGATGAAATCCTTTACCAAATCTGGTCATACGTTGACCCTAATGATAATAAGACTTACCAAATACAGGGGAATCCGGTGACAGTTCAACTGCCACTTCTCAAAGGCGAACAGTCTCGCACGCACGACATTGGAGTTATGCTCGTAACAGCGAATGACTGCCGCATCAACCTCTCAACAAAAGCCACTGTAAAAAGGCGACCAGAGGTGGAAATTTTAGGAGACCCAACCATCTGTAATGGAGAGGAGAAGGAACTTCAATTGGCGAAAGGTGTCTACACAGGTAGCAATGCAACACAAGACGACTACAAAAACTGGAAAGAAAAAGATTATGACTACCAATGGGTGGATGAAGCCAACAACACTTTAAAGCAAGGAGGTGGTGAGGAAGGTACAAAATTGACTATCTCTCCGGTGAAGGGATCGAACACCTACTTCCTAAACGTGATAAGCGAGGAGCTGTCCAACCAAGAGAAGATCCGCCAGTGTGTCTACACTGGTAGCCACACCATACTGGTATATGAGTCGCCAAACATCACATTGGATGCGGATGGAATGAAATTGGATGCAGACCAAAACAAATACATTGATGTCTGCGAAGGTGACTCTGCAACCATCAATGCGACAAGTAATATGTCTTCCCATTTCACATGGGACGTTGCAGTAATAAAACCAGGAATCGACGCAAACACTAAATACGAGGATGCTCACCATTTTACATCTCCTGCTGTCACAGATACGGTCACATACTACTATTATGCGACAACTGATAAGGGTTGTACAGGAATGGATTCTGTAAAACTCAACAAATTGGAGTCGCCAGACCTCGAAATCGAAGGTCCAACTCAGGTGTGTGACGGAACGGATTATGAGTTCATCGCTCATGCAAAGGATTTGGATGCCATCGACCCCGACAGGTATGTATGGTATTTTGAAAATGGATCTTCATTGCAACAAAAGACTTCTACAATCCTTTTCAAACACGCTCCTAACGACAACCAATATAAACTCTCACTCTTCGGCGAGAACAAGGGGACTGGATGTAACAGTAAAATCGACACAATCATCACAATCAATGCCAATCCTCAGCTTACCGTATCGCCAGCTCAAAGGGTATATTGTGAAAATGAAGAGTTCACTTTGGATGTTACAGGAGCAGACTCTTGCACATGGGTAGGCACCAACAACCCAAGTTTCACTGATGACAATCAACTTTCACTGACTGATACAGCCAACACTGCAAAAACCATGTATGAGGTGACGGGTTTCCAATTCCACAAATATGGTGAAAACGGAGAATATCGCACAGTTTGTGAAAACAAGATGGAGGTTCCAATAACAGTAAATGTTGCCCCAAAAGCCTACATTACAGGTTCTTTAGTAGTTTGTGAGGGAGAAACATTCAAGTTGGACGGTTCTGGTGCAGCAAGCTATGAATGGTATAGTGATCAAGACGGCACGATCAAAAAAGGGAATAGCTATAGCGGAACAGCAGAGGCTGGCAAGTCTTCCATCACTGTCTACATGAAGGCATACGACCAACCTAACCACACTGGTTGTAGCAGCGTCACAAGCGTCACTCTCTCAGTACACAAAGCTCCGAATTTTGAGGTTGGAACAGACAAGGCTTTGGTTTGTGCAGGGGAACGTGTCGTCCTTTCCGCAACATCAGAGTCAAATGATGTCGACAATGACAATTGCGTCAAAGAGTTTGAATGGGACAACGGAACTATTAGCGCAAATTACACCACGAATGTCACAGCTACCCAAACTTTCAAAGTAAAGGGAACAAACTATTTTGGATGTACTTCTTCCGAAAAAGGAATTACGGTTATTGCCGTACCTAACCCGACATTTACCACCACTCCAAACAACCCAACAGCATGTGAAGGTTCGGTAGTAAATCTCACAGCATCAATCACACCTGTGACAATCGGAAACGGCTCTTATACAGATGCATACGAATGGACTTACGAGAACAAACAAGCTGGAACAGAGGCTCAACTTACTCATAGTCCATCAGGTTCTGGAACGATCTATTATGAGGTAACAGGTTCTCGTAAATATAGCGTTGACGTAGACCCGACAGCTTCGGGAACATCCACAGTTGCAACCGCCACTTGTGTCTCTTCTCTTCGTCCGGCAGTTTCAATCTCAGCCGCACCTCCTATGACTATCAAAGGATATGAGTCTGGTGTATGTGAAGGTGCGTCTATCACACTTTCTGCAGAAGGTGCAGGACAAGGGGAACCATACACATGGGGAACTTGGTCTCCAACCAGTGGTTATGATTACAACAGTCTTCCTACAGGTACAACTGTACAAGGCGATGGAACTCTTCTAATCAAAGGAGAGACATTGAATGATCGAATTTATGCGGTAAAAGCAATTGGAGCGAACAATTGTGTGGGACAAACCTACATCACACTCAAGACGCATCCAAAACCAACCCTGAGTGCATTACAGGATAAAGAATATTGCGAGAACCAACTCGTAACCATTTCTGCCAGTCTGAAAGCATCTAACGCTGATGTTGTCCCTACATATTCATGGGAACTTCGTGATGCAAACGATAAAAGCATCGGAGATGCAAGTAGCCAAGATGTTACTCTCTCTCTCGCACAGACAACAAAATTCAAAGTTTCGGCTTTGAGCCAATATGGTTGTCAAAGTGACCCAGTATCTGCGACCTATACAGCCAAACCTTATCCGCAAATTTTGAACGACGCAAGCAACAGTGATTACGTTTGTACAGAAGGTAAGGATTTGAAATTGAAAGTCGGAGAACAAACTGATGTTAAATATGAATGGAAAAGTTTGGCAACAGATGGAACGACAAGCAATACAAATGAGTTCTTTGTGTCACAAAACACACTGAAAAATGCAACATCGGGCATCAGCAACTATAATGTAAATTTGAAAATCACCAAAAATGGTTGTACGACTGATACAACTTACATGTTGACAGTTTCGATTCCTCCTACAATCTACATTACAGGAACGACCTCTGTTTGCGCCAACCAAACAGTAACGTTGACAGCCAAAGGTGGCTCTACAGGAAATTATGAGTGGAACACAAATGAAACAACAGACAAGATTACTCCGATAATCAAAACAGGAGACAACACATTCTCTGTTACTGGTGTGGATGCGAAAGGTTGTAAAGCCACAAGTGAGTCTTACATTGTAAAAGGAACTTCTGCCCCTAACATCGAGATCACAGCAGCGAGCAATGAAGTATGTCAAGGTAGTTCGGTGGCAATCTCTGCAACTGGCTCTAACAACGCCAACGGATACACATGGACCTACACTGTAGGTACGGGAGCAGATGCCGTGACCAAAAACTACGCATGTACACAATGCGCAAACATCAATCCAATCATCAACGAAGATGTTGTCTACACTGTTGTGGGAGAAGACGGAGCAGGATGTACCGGAACAGCACAAGTGGCAATCACTGCTAAACAGACTCCGGTATTATCTATTACTGCTGCGAACAACATTGTTTGTAAGAATGGAACAACTACCCTTACTGCAACCAACAGCAATGAAAACATCGTAGGTAACATCACTTGGAGCTGGAACGACGGCAATAGTTCAACATCAAGTTCTATCTCATCTGACGTGCTGATAAGCGACCGCGATTACACTGTCACAGCCAACGCAAACGGCTGTGAAGCGCAAGCTTCAACCACCATCCGTGTCTACCCTGACGAGCAAGTGGGTATCGACAAAGGTGTAGGATATGTGTGTGAAGGAGGAAAACTTTCTGTTTCTGCCATCGGAGGTAGCGGAGAGAAATCTGACTATGTATGGACAAGAAGCGATGATAGTTCATGGAAAGAAACAGGACAATCCATCACTCTTGAAAACGTTAATAAAGACATCATTATCACACTCAATGCAAAGACAACGAACGGATGTCCTGCAACTCCAACAAAGGCAGAAATCAGCTATATAGCAAGTCCGGTAGTCTCAATTACAAAAGACAATGACCCTAACATTTTCTGTCCGGGTGGTTCGTTGAAACTGACCGCTGCAGGAGGTGCTAATGACCAAATGTCTGCAAATGGTTGGACATGGTATCTGGGCAGCACAGAGTTGGATGGAAAAACCAACAGCTACCAAATCACCAACATGACCACCGGACAATACACCTATAAGGTTAAAGGAACTAACACCCATGGTTGTGAGTCACAAGAGGTTTCTGTAGATGTAAATGTTGCAACGGAACCAAATTTAACACTCACAGCAAGCAAAGACCCAATCTGTAGGAACCTCAAAGAGACTATCACAGCCCAAACTACAGAAACCGATGCGACCATCTCATGGCAAGGGAAAACAGCCCAAGCAATCAACCCAACAGCAACTTTCGACTCCATCTTGTCGATTGCAAAAGAGTACACCTTCACAGCTGAGTTGACGAATACTGCAAACAACTGTAAAACAAGCAAATCCATCAGTGTGAAAGTACTAGACATTCCTACCGTCACCCTCACCAGCGTAAGCGGATTGAGTAGCGTATGTGAAGGAGAAGAAATAGAGTTGAACGCCATCGCATCAGGTGCAAACAACATCACAGAATACGAATGGGTCAATGCTACTGCAGACAATACAAATCCTTCAAAAGCAACTCTCACCCCAGATGCTAATACGAACAATGCAACGGTGAAAGTATCTGACGGAACATGTTGGTCTGAACCTGCGTCCTACAAGGTAGGAATCAACGCCAAACCGACAATCCTCATCAACGGATTCGCAGATGGCTCTGATAAAACTTGTCTAAATTCAAAAATAGATTTGAAAGCAAGCGGTGCGGCAGACGACAACTACACATGGTATGTCGTTTCTGGAAACAGCGTACAAAGTATGGGTAATGGTATCACATACTCTCCGACCATCACCTCCGTAACTAAGTTCAAAGCAACTGGTAACAGCGTCGATGGTTGTCAGGGAGAAGCATACTTCACTGTCACACCAAAAGATTTGCCAACATTCACTGTCAGCGACGTGAATGTATGTGAAAATACTGCTGCCGAATTGGAATTCTCCAATGTCAATGCAGACAAATTGACTATCTCATGGCAAGGAGGCTCAACAACCATCTCACCAAGTGACCAAACAGCCTCCTACACAACAGGTGCACTATCTGCATCAAGACTCTTCACGATAGAAGCGGAATTGGATGTTTGTAAATCTGAGAAAAAGAATGTTAACGCAAATGTACTTGCATTGCCAGACATTCAGATCTCTTGCGATCCACTCGACCGTGCAGTTTGTGAAACTTCCGGAAACTTGAAGCTTACTGCAACAGGAGGAAATGGAACATACACTTGGACTAAAGCAAATGGAAATAATCCGAATTTGACAATTAACACAAGTAGCGAGACTGCAGAAATTGCAATCGCAGACAGAAAAGCAAAAGCCGGAACTTTCAAATACAAAGTCTCTTCATTGGGTTCAAATGGCTGTGCTGGAACAGACTCTATCGAAATAACCATTCATCCAGCACCTTCAGTTACGGTTACTGCCGCATCTAACGCAGTATGCTTCGGTAGTGATGCAGAACTAACAGCAAACCCAACCATACAAAATGGTGCTGGTATCAATGGCTACGTTTGGTATGATGGGCAAGGCAATCAAATTGGATTAGGAAAAGTTTTGAAACCTACCATCGAAGAGGCTTCTCAATTCAAAGTGTCCATTACCGACGCAAACGGATGTGTTGCCACATCCGCCATAACAAGCATCAACGTCAACCCATTGCCACAACCTGATTGGAATCCAGTTACGGTCTGCAAGGGTTCAGATGCTACAGTAACACTTGACAAAGGTTCTGCCATAACTAAAATAGAATTTTCTGATGGAGAGACCATCGAAGGAAATTCAAGAACATTCACAAGTGTAGACAAGAGCGAGACATTCGACATTAAGGTCTATGACGAGAACCAATGTTCTAAAGACACCTTCCTGACTATCAACATGGATGATCTACCAGTGATTTCGGGTGATAGTCCGTTGGATGTTTGTTCAGGCGAGCCATTCAATGTGAAGGCCATCGCAAACAACTGCACTATTTCATGGAATCAAACAGAAGTAAACAACGCAGGTACTACAGTAAAAGTAAACGATCAACAAGAGGTTGAAGGTACAATTACAATCAACAACCAAGATCCAACTCAATCTTATCGTTTCACGGCTACTGCGACATCCGAAAGTGGTGCAAAATGTTCGAACACAAAAATATTTGAGGTAAATGTCCACAAAATCGGAACAAACAGCATCACTCCAGATAATAGCGTTGTTATCAACAACAACGAGTACTATATCTGTGAAGGTACAACCATCAAACTCTCCTCAAAAAATGCGTTTAGCCGTTACGAATGGAGAGAAAAAGGCAATGATAATGTGTTGGATGTAAACAGCGAAGCGACCTTCTCCCCTACTAACACCCAAACTTACGTATTGACAGCTTTCGATGTTTACGGATGTTCAGTTTCAAGCGAAATCACCATCAATGTCATCGAAAAACCTGACTTTGAGTTTGATAATCTCACCCAAGTTTGTCCGAATGAAACCACTGTAGTCAAATTGATTAACTATACTGACCCCAAAACGACTACTTACAACTGGACAATCGGAGGAAAGAATGTCAACAATGGAGGGGTAGCACAAAGTTTCGAGCTTCCTGCTCAAACTGACATTAAAGTCGTAGCAGAAAATACGATTATCAATAGCTGTAGAACTGACAAGTCTACAAGCATTGCACCATACGATAAACCTTCGTTCGACATCCTAACAGACAAACAAGACATCTGTGAAGGAGAAGTAGTCGAATTCTCTGCAACAAACAACAACTACAGTTACCAATGGTATGCTGGCAATCAGGCAACGGGAAAAGTAGTTTCTGACAACGCAAGTCATTCTGTAACCGGAGCAAGTGGCGCACAAAGCATTACCTACACGGCTGTTGCAACCGACAAAAACAACAATTGTACCTCTGTTGAAACAAAGACAATCACAGTAAAACCTACCGCACAATTCAACTTGGTTGGTTCAGGAACCGCTTGTGAGGGAATAGCAGTTGTCGTTAAAAAAGGAGAAGGCGGAGATGCGACAAACTTCATGTGGTTAGACGCAAACAAAAATGCGACGGGAATCACCGCCAGCGAACAATCATTTACGATTCCAGTTGGCTCTGAGGATAATTTCGCATACGAAGGATACCTTGTTGGATGGAACAGCAACAACTGTCCAGACACCGTCGCCTACAATGTGACCAAAGGTTCAGCACCAAGTATTACAATCAATAAAAACGAACCAATCTGTTCTGGCAACTCTCCTGTTATTGAAATTGGAGGTACTGCCTCAACCATTGAATGGTATGAGAAGGGTGTTGAACAAAATGAACAAAATCGTTTGGGTACAGGAAACCTCTCTACGGAAATAGAAGGAATCAAAGACCAAAAACTCACCTCAGACAAAACTTACGTCTTGGTAGGTTATCTCGGAGGAACTGGAACTTGTAAAGCATCAGAGGAGGTTACAGTAAAGGTTTACTCACGACCTTCTGCCACACTTACCATCGACAAAAAAGATTGTATCGGAGAAGAGAATGTCTTCAGAGTTACAGATAAGAATGGTTATAAATATCAATGGTACAAAAAAGATGAAAACGGCGACCAACCAATCGACAACGCAACTTCTAATACCTACATTGCGAAAGAAAGCGCACATGGAGACCACACATACGTCGTGAAAGTTTCTGAACTTGTGGTGGGAGATTTAACTTGTGAGACCCAAATTGAAGGAAAAATCACAGTACAACCAAACCCATCTCCAACCATCACCGCAACGAAGGAAAACGTATGTGACGGAGAGAATGTTACGCTACAAGCAAACGGAAACTATAGCTCTTTCGCATGGTACACAAGTGACGGAACAACGGATCAATCATTGAACCTCACCACTTCGGCAATCGACCAAACACCAGAGATTGGAACTACGACTTACAAAGTGGTTGTTCAAAGCGAGTTTGGTTGTGAGGGAGAAGAGAGCATCACAATCTCTGCTCATCCAAAACCAATATTCGACATCACCGCTCAAACGATTTGTCCGAACACCCCTGCTATCATGACAGTTGGTACGAATAGCACTGCTTCCTCTTTGACATGGAGAGGAGTAAATGGTGTAAGAAATGGAAACACATGGACTGCATCTAACGCCATCTCTCAACCAACAACATACAACATATCAGCGAAGAGAGTGCATACAGACTTAACTTGTACAAACGACACCTCTATCGTCGTCAACCTACATCCTGAGCCAGTTGTCGATCTGCTTGTGAATGGAGAACTCACGACGAATGACTATGAGATTTGTCCAAAAACAAAATCAGTCGAACTCAAAGTTAAAGGTGCTGGAAACACTACAATTAAAGCAGTTGATTGGAAAAATGGCACTACAAGTCTAAGCAAGGAAAATCCATATACTGCAACTATTACTGAAAACAACAACTCATTCACATTTGATGTTGTTGTCACAGACAATGAAAATGAATGTAACACGTCGCTTCAACAAACAATTAAAAAGAAGCAAGTCACTCCTATAGTGATTGGAGAGCCTAAGGTTATCTGTGAAGGAGATAATATTACGTTGTCCATAAAACAAGGCAATGCTGATCTTTACAACTGGACAGTAAAAAAAGTTGCTGACCAGACAGACATCACGAACGTATCATTCAGCAATGCAAAACAATCTGAGATAACGATTCACAATGTAACCGAGGATATCGAAGTTTCAGTAGTAGGAACAGAGGATGGCTGTGAAGTAGATGGTAATAGTGTAACCGTTACCCCTAAAAAAGTTCCTACATTCACCACCATTACCTCCAATCAAGCCAACGGAGCTATGGCTGTATGTAGCGGATTGCCAATCGAATTGACCGCAACTGCAACAAATAATACTGACAGCGTGAAATGGGAGAGCCAAGTAGCAGGAAAAGGCACAAGCAGTTACACGACGCAATTCTCCACCAGCAACACAACAACCCAAAAGTACAAGGTGACTGTTTCCGACGGGACTTGTCATGCGGAATCTTTTGTAGAAGTAACTTACTATCCAAATCCAGTTTTGGCAATACCGGGAGACCACGCATTCTGCAAAGGTGATTCTACCACCCTCACTGCGATCTCGACGAATGGTGCTACAATGAAGTCTTTCCAATGGTATAATAACAATAATAACAAGAAACAACCAATCGATGGAGAGGAAAAAGAGCAAATGCTCATCAAGCAAGGTGGAGTATATTATGTTAGCGGAATCGACGTAAACAACTGTCAGTCAGACACTGTAGCAAGCCGAAGTGTGGTCGTTCCGGATAAGCCGACCGTAACAGACCCTACCGCAGGAAAAGCTTGTGTAGGAGAAGAGGTACAACTTTCAGTCAACAATACTCAAACCTACAACAACGTCTCTTGGTACAAAAAAGACGGAAACGGAAACCTATTAGTTGGTTCAGGAACAACCACCAACGTCATATTGACTGATGCGGATGTGGAATACTACTACATCGCTGAGAAAAAGACGAATTTAGCAACAAGTTCACTCACATGCTCTTCTACTTCTAATAGTGTTACCGTTAAAGGTAGTGCTGCACCTTCTTGGACAGTTGACATTCCTCAAACCATTTGTGAAGGAAGCAACGCTGTTATTTCAATTGTTTCAGAAAACGATGACATCAAATTTGAGTGGAAAGATGGAAACGGTGCAGACTTAGGAACAGGTTTGTCTCAAACTATAAATTCTGTTCAAGGAACAATCAATTATACCATAACGGGTAATTTAAATGGATGTAAAGTTGAAAAACCAGTTACCATCAGCAGCACCCCACTTCCTATCATCAATGGAGTGGATGTTTTACCACAAATCTGTGAAGGACAGAACATCTCTATGGTAGCAGATGCTCCGGGTGCTACAAAATACAATTGGTTTGTATGGGAAACAACACAAGCTGAGCCAACTCAAGCGACGGCAACAACCCAATCAAACTCATACACCAACCCTGATAATGAAAAGTTGAAGAGCGCAACATACTCATACAAACTCATTGTTGAGAATAAATGTGCTTCAGAACCAACAACAGGTTCATTCATTGTCAACCCTAAGCCAGATTTCTCTATTAACGGAGAAAGAACTTACTGCGAGAACGCAACAACCGACCTCACTATAGGCAAAATCACCGCAGGAACAGTTTCATGGTACAATTACGTAAATGGCAATAAAGGTTCTCTTATCAGCACAGGCGACATCGCAACCAACCATTTGCAACAAGCTGTAAACAAAAATGGCGCGACATACTATGCAGAGGTGAATGATGGAAAATGTGAGAGTTCTCAAACTGTGGATGTTTATGCATATCCACAATCAACATTTAAAGTCATAGGAAAAGATTCTATTTGCGTTGGAGGAGAAACCACACTTACTATCACTGGTTCACAAGCTGGTGACATCATATCAGTCTCTGGTGATGGGGTATCCAATGTTGCAACCGGACAATACAAGTTCAATCCTACAACAACAACTGAGTATCGTGTTTCATTGACAACAGCCCAAGGAAATTGTAGCAGAGACACCATCATCGTCATTGAAGTCATCAATAATCCTGACATCTACATCAATGATGTATTGAATGGAAATGCAGAAGTTTGTCAAGGCAACACCTCCGTATCCTTGAAAGCGACATCAAACACAACTGGAGCAACCATCAGTTGGGAGGATAATAGCACCAATGCAGATAGAAGCGTCACTCCTGAAGGTAGTACGACTTACACCGCTACGGCAAAAGTTGCTCTGCCATACTCAAACAAGTTCTGTACAAGCGAAACGAATTTCACGGTTACTGTCAACGACACTCCAACAGCAACCATCACAGGAGTCCCATACGCTTGTGAGGGCGCAACCGCAACATTCAGTATCGAAAATGCCAACACTTCATTGTACAACTACTCTTGGGAAAACGGAAGTACAGCAACTGAACGAACTGAAACCATTACGCAAGATAAGACTTTCAAACTTTCAGTTGAAAACAAAACAACTCATTGTATCGGACATACAGAACATAAAGTAGCAAAGAAGGAAATCCCTACATTGTCAGTGGAATATAACAACAAGACTGTTACTTCTGCCCTATTTGTATGTAAAGGATCTACATTGGGTGATGTAACTGCATCCAGCAGTAGTCCTGACGAACCAACGTTCTGGTGGGAGGAAGATGGAAGTACAATTAACAATGACAATGACAAAAAAGAAATACTGACTGGTATCATAATCAATAAAGCTCGCAGATTCACAGCCTTTACGAAAACTAAATTTGGCTGTAAAGCCTCTCAAGAGGTGGAAGTAAACTTCTGGAGTCTGCCAGAGGTAGATTTGACCCTTGACAACAAGATATGTAATAATGGTAAAGCAGGACTCACTGCTAATGCAAGTGAAGGTACTGCTCCATATACCTACACTTGGTCTATTGACAAGGATGCCACTCTAAACGCAACCGACAAAAACAAAGTGGTTACCAGTGACAACAAAGCGGTTACCAGTGCTTTGTCAGAGGCTACAGGAACCTATAATGTAACAGTTCAAGTTACAGATGACAAAGGTTGTAAATCTAACAGTACGACACAAAAAATTGTCGTTTCTAAGACTCCTACCATCGAGATTGAAATCAAAGACGGAAAGAATACCGTTTGTGAAGGACAAGAGGTGACTCTTTCTGCTGATGGTGCTGGGACTAATGGCACATACGACTGGTATGTAAACGGAGTGCAAAAAGCAACTGATGATACAATCACTCAAGCGATTACTGCAGGAACAACATTCTATGCAATGGGTACAACAAGTGATGGTTGTTCAGCAAATTCTAATGTAGTAACCGTTTCAGTCAAAAAGAAACCATCTATAACGATTAAAAACAACAATCCAATCTGTATTGGAAATAGTAACGTCATCACAATCACTCCTGATTCACCAACTGCAACCGTTTCCATCCAAGGTCTAACACACAATGGAAATGATTGGACTGTGACTCCATCAATCGTAGGAACTAACACTTACGATGTAGAAATAACGGATGGTGATTGCTCAAGCGACACGTCATTTAATGTTATAGTAAACGAACTTCCTGTGGTTGCCATCAACGGCTACTCTGAGAACGGTCGTCAAGAGGTATGTTTGAATGACCCTAATGGTGTCTCCCTTAATGCAACCGTGACAACTTCTGCTACGGAAGATCCTAAATACACATGGAGTCCAAAAGGTCTTAATAACATAGGAAATGGAAGTAGCATAACTGCCGGATCTGACATGGAGCGAGACTACACGGTTGAGGTAGTAGATGGAAATGGATGTAAATCCTCTGCCACTTTCAATGTTGCGATCAATCCTCTTCCTCAATTCTCATTGGTTGGAAAAAATGCAGGTTGTGTTGGAACTGACTTAAAAATTGAAGTTCAGAGCACAAGTGGTAGTTCTGAAGCAACTTCTTACGATTGGGGTACATTGAGCAACAACAACCAAGACAGAAGCGTTTCTCTCAACATCACCAGTGGTTTGAAAGAGACCTACTCTGTAACCGCAACGGATGCAAAGGGTTGTACATACACCGCAACACATGCCGTACAAGCGATTGAATTGCCAGACTTCAGTATAGTCCCTGCAAAAATAGATATTTGTCACATGGATTCTCCTACATTGAATGTAACATCAAACACGGATGAAGCTTACACATACACATACACATGTCCAAACGGAGATAAAACTGATCCAATTGCCAATACCAGTTGGACAGACTCAAACACCAAGAGTGCAAGTACGCTCCCTTACCAATACACTGTAAAAGCAGATCGAACAGAGACTCTTGGCCAAGAGAGTTACACTTGTAGCAGCTCAAAGGTGGCGGAAGTAAACGTACATGAATTACCAACTATTTCAACCCTAGGAGATGTATTCTTGTGTGAAAATTCAGGTGGCAATGTTACCCTTTCAGCAGAAGGTGCTACCACCTACGAATGGAAAATTGCCACTTCGGGAACTACCAACAACAAGGCTGGTTGGGATGCTATTACTGGAAACATATCTCAAGGTGGAAAATACAACATCTCATTAAAGGATGATGATAAAGGTAAAACTCATTACTATATCGTTAAGGGAACAGAGAACACCTATAATTGTGTCAACTATGCAATTCATGAAATCGTATATAGTGATGAGAAGATGGTTGACCTCCCTATCGAATATGTGCCAGTATGTTACGGAAATGATGTAACCATCACATTTAACAATCAAGATAAGTACAATTTGACTTGGACGGGAGATGGCGTTAATAATCAAACGGACGAAACCATCTCTATCCAAGAGGCAAAAACAGACGGAGAAGAATACAAAGTAAAAGCTGAAGCTTCCAATGGTTGTACAGCAACTAAGACATATCGATTGAAAGTGAAAGATAACCCTACTTTAACGGGTGATAATTTGAATGTATGTCTCAATAATGATGCTAAACTTGAAATCGAAATCGAGAAGTCTAATGATGCAAACGTAAATCAAGTAATCAGTTTCGTGGGACAAACTATACCGGGCACAAGCTTCAGTTTTGATAATAAGACTTCTTTGATAGCAACCTACACTCACAAAAAGGTGGCTGCAAAGCAATCATTGTCTTTTGTTGGAAAGAACATCTATACGGTTGTAACTACTACTTCACAAAATGTAACAAAAGATTTGACTTGTAGTACAACAAAAGATTTCACTATCAACACTCTTGCATTGCCGGCAGTTTCTATTAAGGATGTTGATGCGATATGTTTGGGAAGTTCGGTTACTTTGGAAGTTGAGAATCCAAACAGCACTACAGTTTACACATGGACAGACCCTGCAAAAACTGAAACTCCGGGAACAACATCACTCACTGCCACCCCATCACAGGCAGGTACTCACCAATACAAGGTGGAGGCAGACAACGGATGTATCGATAGTGCGTTCATTTCCGTCAAAGTTGATACGATTCCGACCTTCACTCTCAGTGGTATTGATGCTATTTGCGAAGGAAACACAACCACAATCACAGCCTCTAACAGAAGATTGCAATATGACTGGGGTGTTACCGGTAACTATTCTACAAACAATACTTACAAGAGCCAGACCATTTCAGGTGATATTACCATCTCCGTCAAAGGAAAGGATGATTACTGTACATCAGGAACAGAAATCTTCAAGATCACCAAGAAAGAAAATCCAAATTTGGTGATAACTGCAAACGACTATGTTTGTGAAGGTGACGACATCTCATTGACTGTTAAGGACATAAACGAAAAACTACAAGGAACTACATTCGAGTGGTACAATGACCGAAACAACAAAAGCGACAAATTCACTAAAAAGGATGTGAGGGATGAAGTCTCTAAATTTATCGTGTACGGTACCAACAATGAATGTATAGACACTGCAGAATGGACAGTTTATAAACGAGAGCTTCCAACCATTGCGATTGAGGCAGAGAACGCATATTGTCCAAAGTCTGACATCACATTGAAAGCCACCGGAGCTGGAGATAACGGACGTTACAGTTGGAGTACAGTAGAAGTCGGAAAAGGAAATGCCCAATACGACAACAACAACGCAAACGACACTTACAACATCAACCCATTCACTCAAGCAACGACCTTATATGTATGGGGTAAGGATGCGAACGGTTGTGAAAACAAGGTACAGAAGACCATCAGCGTTCATGAGAGACCTGATTTTCAGGTATTGGGAGATACTGTAGTATGCTATAACGGAAGCACTACCCTTTCAGCAAAAAGTGTAGGATCTTCTGTTTCATTCACATGGCAAATTGCAGGAGATGATAACGTCACCAACGGAAACATTTTCAAAATCAACGACATCACAGAAGATGTGAAAGTGACAGTGACAGCCAAGGATGGTAATTCTTGCGACAGCGTTTACTCTTTCGTTGTAAGAGCGAAAGCGTACCCTACTATCACATCAAATTTAGTTGACAAAGGAATCGCAACCTTCGATACTGCTATCTGTAGAGGTAGTAACATAACATTGGGAATCAAAGACATCGCAGCAGCCAGCAACGGTTCTCCTGCATCTATCCAATGGTTGAACGCGGCAGGCACTCCTATCAGTGGTGCTACTGGTTACACTTACGATGCGACAAATGTCAATGTAGACAATACGAAGTATTCTGTAAAGGCGACTTATTCTTATCTTCAATATAATGGACAAGTTCAGTGTACTTCTCAAGAGACATTCACCATCAACACACACAACCTTCCTGTAATCGACATCACAGGAACAACAAACATCTGTCTCAATGAGAAGACAACCCTTACTGCTACTCCGGGATACAAGTCCTACCAATGGAAGAAAGAGGGAAATAATAATTTGGACACAGACAATGTTATTGCGAATTTATCGCCTACAACCAATACAACATACGTTGTAGAAGTGGTAGACGGTAACAACTGTTCTAACTCTAATAGTGTCACTGTAACAGTCAAGGATCTTCCTGAATTCACATTGAGCAGTCCTTCAAATGATATTTGTGAAGGAAATGTAGCAACCATCACAGCCAACAATTCAACCCTTCTTTACGATTGGAGCGGCTCTGGTTATCAATCCAAAACTTCTCATGACGTAACGATTGCTAAGGATACAACAATTACCATCTCAGCAATCGATCAGGGTACACAATGCGTTGGCACAGAGTCAATAACACTCAAAACGAAACCATTCCCTGTCATTGCCCTTTCTGCACCTTCTTTCATCTGTGAAGGAGAATCCGGTATAGTTAAGAATATCGGTGCGGATAATTACACATGGGTGTGGAAAGAAGACGACAAAAACGGAAAAGTTTTGTCTACAAACGACCAATGCTCTACTGGCGAGATGAAGTCAGACAAAACCATCTACGTTGCCGCAACGCTCAACGGATGTACCTCCGAGCAGACAGTCAATGTGCCTGCAGCACCATTGCCAACAATTAAGATTGACAATGCACCAGAAGCTCGCGTATGTTCCGGTTCTTGCATCACAATCAATGCGACTGGTGGAACTGCCTACCGATGGGACAATGACACCGAGTATAAAGAAACCCCTTCTATCACTCCTTGTGGGTTCAAAACCACAACCGTGCATAAAGTTTGGGGAAAGAACGCAAATGGTTGTGTAAACTCTGCTTCTATTACAATCTATGTTGACGAATTGCCAGATTTTGGAATATCTGCAGAAAAGGGATATTGTGAAGGGGAAGTCGCAACGCTTTCCGCAAACAATGATGCGCTTTCATACGAATGGTCTACAAAATCAGACTTCTCAGACATAGTTTCTCGTAGTCAAGTGTTCAATCCAACCATCGATAAAGAGACGACATACTATGTAAGAGGAACAAGCAATGATGGATGTACAAATGAGGGCGTAAAATCTGTCAGCCTAGAGATGTACAAATATCCAGAAATCACATTCTTGCAAGAGCCATCAAGTGTATGTGAGGGAACAACGGCGAATTTTGAAATCAAGGTTTCAAATGGAGTTTCTTCAACTTACGAATGGAACGGAAAGAGTTCAGAAGAACCAACCTTCACCACAGACACAATCAAACAAGTAACCAACATTACTGTTGCAGCAATTTCGACAACTGGAGGATGTAAAACAGAGGTTACCAAAACGGTTGGAACACTCTCTCTTCCTACTATCTCTGTAGAAAAAGAGACCGTCTGCATCGGAGATTCAGCCAACCTCACTGCTTCAAGTGGTGTTACCATTAAAAATTGGAAATGGATAAGTGGCACATCCGAGAAAGTGGTTGGAACAGATGCTGGATACAAGACTCCTAAAATTTATGCCGACTCTCTCTATATAGTATATGGAGAGGATGATAAAGGATGTATAGGAAGTAAGGAGGTAACCGTCACAAACCACCCTGCGCCAGTCTTCTCTATCAACAGCAATGCTCCAGTTTGTGAAGGAGGCGACGTTGTTCTTACAGCAGACAACCGATCTCTCACCTATAACTGGGGAGATGGAATCTTCAAGAGTGACTACACATTCACAAAACCAGCAGTGGAGGGTGAAAACTATACAGTCATCGGTAAATCCGTGGAGAACTGTACGGACACACTGGTTGTCAATGCGATCACAATCAGAAAGAATCCTATATTCTCTGTCTCCATGACAAACGACTTGGGCAAAAATGACAACCACGTATGTCTCAACGGAAATATGACATTGAACGCCTCTTCTGGTGATAATCGTACCTATACTTACAAATGGGGAGAAAATTCAGAAGCTACAGGTAGAGAATTCAAACTCACTGATATTACAGAAGCGACAACAATTTCCGTCACAGCTTACGAACACCTCAAAACTGTTGATGGCATGAGCGAATATTGTGAAACAAGAATCGATACCACAATCGAAGTTTGGGCATTGCCAGACGTTATTGTCACCGCTACTCCGGGAGCCATTTGTATAGGAAACGAAGTGACATTGAAAGCGGAGGGCGCAAGTAGCTTCAAATGGGAATATAATAATGAAGAAACAGCCACCATCACAATTAAACCAAGCAAAGAGGGACCGGTTAGCTATGAGGTAGAGGGAACTGATAAGAATGGTTGTAAAAACACCGGTATTGGAGAAGTTATCGTCAATCCATTACCAGAACTTGTCATCGACCCTGTAGATCCAGTATGTAGAGGAACTCAAGCCTACATTTCGGCAGGAGGTTCTGCAAGCCATTATGAATGGAGAGAAGAAGGTTCTTCAGACCTTATCGGAACTGCGGATTTCATCAATCCGACAGTCGATCCTCAAGATGGAAAGAACTCCATCAAGTACTACGTTCGTGCAGAAGACTTGAACTCTTGTGTAAAGTACGATTCAGTTGAAGTTTCCGTTAAAGAATACCCTGAATTGACACACTATTCGAAAATCGGCGGAACTACTGCGAAAGACAGTGTATGTCGTGGACAACAAGAAATCACCATCCATGTAGAAGGTGCAAATACTTGGAGTTGGTTGGATGACCCTAATAACACTAACGCATTTAGGAAATTGACCCATCTTTCTTCAGAAAAGAAACTCATCGTCTACGGAACAACTAACGGATGTACAACCGAGGATACCATCACAATAGGAATTTGGGATCTGCCAGACTTCACTATCGATGGTACCACCTCAGTTTGTCTCTATGACGACATCATATTGAATGCTTCCGCAAACAACCCAAGCAATAAATATATATATACTTGGAAAGCGGTTAACAACGGAGCAGATTTTGTCGGTGACAACTATACAGAGACAACCCAAGAGGTTGAAGACAAATCATTCTCTGTTGTGGCGACAGACAAAAACGGATGTTACAAAATGCAACCATACAACGGTGTGAAAATCAATTCTCTACCTACTGTTACAATTTTAAGAGGAGACTCAACCGTCTGTGAAGGTACTGAAATCACCCGTGAGGTGGATGGTAGCGCCCTCGACCATACATGGTACACCGCAACCTCTATGCCTGCTACTTGGGAGCAAAAGGTTACCGGAGACGAGTTTACTACTAATGTAGGAAAAACCACATACATTAAGGTAGAAGGAACGGACATCAACGGCTGTATGAACAAAGACTCTATCACAGTCGACATCAAGCCATTCCCTACTCTTGAAGTAGTCGAAGCTCCTGAGAATGTATGTTACGGAACAGAAGCAAGAATCGTTGTGACTGGAGCAGACAGCTACACTTGGGACACCAACGAAGGTGTATCAGACAGCACAGATGCAAGTGGCAAGAAATACACCATCATTAAAGAAGTGTTGACAAGCGACCGTACATTCACCGTCTATGGCAGCACAGCTTCATGTGAGACAGCTCTCGACATCACCGTTGGAATTTGGGAATTGCCATCAATCGCAATCACCACAACCAACCCTAATAATGAGATCTGTATCTACGACGGCATCCAGTTGAAGGGTACGAATGGTAAATCGGGCTCATACATCTGGTATGAAGAAGGTGCTTCTGAATCATTCTCTCAAAACGATGATGTGATTGTAAAACCAACCCAAAACACCACCTACGTTGTTGAGGGTGAAGACGCGAATGGTTGTCGCAACACGGCAGAGTTTGATGTTATCGTCAACGCTCTTCCTGATGTAGAAATTGATGGTGTGGAAAGCATTTGTAAGGAGGAGGAAATCACCCTTACAGCGGTCAGCCAATCAAACATCCGCAACTACAACTGGAAACACTCTGGAGAGGCATTGTCTACAATCACTGTAGAAATCCTACAAGACCAGACATTCGAGGTGGAGGTAGAAGACCTCAACGGTTGTAAGAACACGGCAACCCACAATGTAACTGCTCTTGATATCCCAACATTGTCTGGAGACATTCCTGATTATATATGTTTCGGAGAAACTGCCAAAATCACACTCAACGGAGCCGACAAATACTACAATTCAGCGGCGCAAGAGATCATCGGAGGACAAATGAGCCTATCTCCTTCAAGAGACACCTCATTCACCATAACAGGATATGTGGGAACTTGTGCGAAGACGATGGATTTGAATTTGCCAGTAATGAGCAAACCGGAAATCTGGATTTCTGCAAATCAATCGGCAATCTGTAAGGGAGTAGACGAAACCACACTTACTGCCAACGGTGCTAAAACTTACCAATGGTACGAGGATGACGTGAAGACAGGAAACACTTCTGCTTCAAGAATCGTTTCTCCTACACAAACAACCACTTATAAGGTATATGGTGTAGACGAAAAAGGTTGCTACAACTGGAGTGAGGAGTTCGTATTGACAGTAAACGAGTTGCCTTCGTTTACAGTACACGGCGAGGCTTTAGTTTGTAAGGGCGATTACGACACTTTATATGTGGAGTATGACAAGACACTTCCGGGTCAGGCGACTTCATTCACATGGATGAATACAGGAGAAGTGAAGGACACTATCACTCCTTCTATCAACCAAAAGACAACTTATGTTGTCGTCGGAAAGAATGATTTCGGATGTGAAGCACAAAGATCTATCACAGTAGATAAGAAAGATTACCCTACACTCCTCTTCAAGACAAATGTGCCAAGCATCTGTGAAGGAGAAGACATCGTGGTATCTGCCATCACCAATTCTAATAACATTGTATGGCAAGATGGATCTACCGGAAGAGACTTCGCTATCGACAGCATTCTTACAGGAAGAACGCTGACGGCAGAAGTTGAACTTGACGGATGTAAGACAACAGACCAATTCATCGTAAACGTAAATCCAAAACCTTACGTTTGGATTACCGGAGATCGTGATGTATGTGCATATACTCCAATGAAGCTCACAGCCAACGGAGCGCAAACATACACATGGAATACCGGAAAGAACGGTAGCGTACTTTCTCAGACAATTAAATCTGGAGGTGTCTACAAATTCGACGTAACCGGAGTTGATGAGAATGGATGTTCATTCAAATCAGATCCATTTGAAGTAACCATCCACAACAACCCTATCGTCAAGGTAACTGGAGACCGCTATGTTTGTGAGGGTGGAGTTGCAACATTGACTGCGACTGGTGCAGAAACCTACGTTTGGAGCGCGGGAATCGCAAGTAGTGATGCGACCGTTTATCCAATCATCAACAAGACTACCACATTCACGGTTACAGGAACTGACGCATACGGTTGTGTAGGAACAAGTAACGGATTTGAAGTGAAGAAGATCGACTACCCAACCCTTACACACAATGCTCCAACCAGTATCTGTAAGGGAGAAGAGTTGAAATTCAATGTCTCTGGTGCAACGAAGTATATCTTTGAAGGAGAGACCTTCAATACAAACGAGTTCAACTACTCTGAAAAATTAGAGAACTCCACAACACTCAACATCATTGGAGATGTCAATGGTTGTCAGACTGCTCTTCCTATCACTGTGGAGGTAAACCAATTGCCTACAATTTGGATTTCTGGAGATGCCTCTGTATGTAAAGACAAGTCTACATTACTCACCGCAACAGGTGCACGTAGCTACGAGTGGTTCTTAAGCAAGGAGAATGAGAGGATTGGAAACGCAAGTTCATACAATGCTCGTCCTGAAAAGACCACAACCTACAAGGTTATTGGTACAGACATCAACAATTGTAAGAGTGAAACAACCCACACCGTTAAGGTGGACTCTTTGCCGAAGTTTGAAATCTCCGGACCAGACTCTACTTGTAACGGAAATACAATCTCCCTCAAGATTGTTCGTGGAGATGCGTTGAGCTACTCTTGGAACAATGGTGCGGTAGGAGATGCCATCACTCCAATCATCACCGGTTCAAAATCATTCCAAGTAACTGCAGTAGGTTCAAATGGTTGTGAAGCAACCAAGACGCATATCGTCAAGAGCTTCCCATACCCTCAGTTGACCGTATCTGCCCCTTCTACTGTCTGTGCAAAAGAAGAGGTTCGCATCAACATGTCGGGAGCTAACTATTACAACTGGACAAGTGACCCAGAGAACCATAGTGGTGTACTCTTAGACAACCCTGAAAACACTACGGTATATCAAGTGGAAGGTATTTCAAACAATTGTGCTTCTAAGGCTTCCATCACTGTCAACGTGCTTCCTACTCCAAGTGTGACATATCAAGGAAACGCCAGCATCTGTAAAGGTGACCGCATGCAGCTGGTAGCTTACGGTGCAGAAAACTACAGATGGAATACAGGACTTTCAAAAGATACCTTAAGCACATATCCTAATAGCACACAAGACTATTGGGTAATAGGAACTGACAAGAACGGATGTAGCACAAAAGTCAACATTCCGGTTACCGTCAACGAAAAACCTACATTTGAACTCACTGCAGAAGATAGCATCTGTCGTGGATACTATGCAGAGTTCTCTGCAAATAGTGACAAAGAACTCACCTACTTCTGGGGATTCGGTTCTAACGTTGCCGACGACGCTCGCAGTAAAAACGAAGAGATCGTAACAGAGCAAATAGACAGAAGTATGATGGTATATGTCACCGCTACAGACGTTAATGGATGTAAGGCAAATGTTTACCACCACATTAACATCAAGCCAAGTCCTAAACTCTCGATCCTTGGAGATTTAAGTGTATGTTTGGGTGACGAAGTTTCCTTGACTGGTGCTGTTGCAGATTCTGACGAAGAAAGTAAGGTGACTTATCAATGGGTTTACAATACAGGTGCAGAAAAGAATGATACCTTAGACGGTAAAAATCTCACATTCGTTCCTCGTGGCAACACCCGCATCACTCTCTTAGGAACACTTGGAGCATGTG
The DNA here is from genome assembly GCA_937916355.1 of uncultured Bacteroidales bacterium. Lineage (GTDB taxonomy): Bacteria > Bacteroidota > Bacteroidia > Bacteroidales > Paludibacteraceae > UBA1181. The sequence continues at coordinate 10,136 of CALFTM010000047.1, read as the reverse complement.
TCACAGAAGTGGAAGCAATGATTAAGTCGAAAATGAAACCTAATGTGGCAGTATTGGGTGACAACTACGTATGTTCAGGTCAAGACGCGATCCTTTTAGCCAACGGTGCTGACGCTTACGAATGGATATTGGAGAATAACGATACCATCAACGGTCATGTCATCACAGTCCCTTCACTTTACAAACCTACAACGGTAACGGTGAACGGATACTCTAACGAAGGATGTTCCAACACAACGACCTTCACCGTTGACGTACGAGAGACTCCTGACGTTTGGGTGAAATTGTTGAAAGTCGAAGGATGTCCGGGCGAGACCACTCGTATCCACGTCGTAGCTGGAGGAGCCAGCGAATACTCATGGTCAAGCGAACCTAAGTCTAAGGAGATTGCAGGTAACGCAACCAATGAACTCCGCGATGTGCCAATCGACGAGTTGACTAAGATTACTGTAATCGGTGTTGATGAAGCCTTCAAGTGCGAGGGTACAGCAAGCCTGTATGTAGACACATTGGCACACAAGCCAATCAAGTTCTCCGTCAATCCTTCAATCATCTTGGAAGAGAACCCTATCGTCAACTTAAAAGCTGAATACCCAACGAAGGACGCTTCTTGGATGTGGGATGCTGGAGACAACATCGGAACAGACTTAGAGGGAATGAATGTAACATACAACTACCCTAACGCTTCCACACAAGACTCATTCATCATACAAGCGAAGGTGATTGATGAGCAAGGTTGTGAACTCACGGCAGATTCCACCATATATGTCTGGAAGAAGTTCTGGGTACCAGAAGCATTCTCACCTAACAATGATGGATTGAACGATCTATTCCGTCTTCGTGGAACTCAATTCCTAACCAGTGTCCATGTTCTGATTTACAACCGTATCGGAACTGTTGTTTACGAAAGCAATGACATCAACGGAAATTGGGATGGTAAATACAACTACGAAGATTGTCCGATGGGTGTTTATGGTTACACCATCTTCTGGGAGAGCGACTTCCGTGGAATCACGAAGAGCGGTACAGAACGAGGTCATTTAGAGTTAATCAGGTAACCCGATTATAACGAAGGGGTGTGTTTCTGCACACCCCTTTATTTTTCTTTAGGAGGGTACTATAATTTATTTCGTAGAATATATGAATATATTTCGAGGGCTGAATAAAGAAAAGAGCAGTGCAAGCACTGTAACCCGCAGACAAACATCAAGTCGCAAAATCGAATCCAAAAAAGCACCGAAATAATTATCAACCCACGATTTATAATTTCACAAAAAAGAATGGATTATTGAATTAATCAGAAATCATGGAAAAGATTGCAGATAAAATATATTACAATTTTAGGAAAGCGATAGAACGATATGGTCTAATTGATGAAAATGATAAAATAATGATCGGACTATCCGGAGGGAAAGACTCTCTTGCTTTAGTAGAATTTTTAGCACGAAAGAAAAGAGCAAAAAAACCTAATTTTTCGTTAGTTGCGGTTCATATTTCGATGGACAATATCCCCTATCAAGCAGAAATCGAATACCTACGAGAATATTGCCAGTCATTCGAGGTGGAATTTCTGCATGACACAACCTCTTTTGATCCAAGCACGGATAAACGCAAGACACCCTGCTTCTTGTGTTCTTGGACTCGAAGAAAGAGAATGTTCGCCTTGGCGAAAGAACTCAACTGCAACAAAATTGCTTTGGGACACCACTTAGATGATATGCTACACACATTATTGATGAACCTCACCTTCCAAGGCTCATTCAGTACTATGCCCCCCATGTTGACAATGAATAAATTTGACATGAAAGTGATTCGACCTCTTTGTCTTGTTGAAGAGACTCAAATCGCCGAACTCGCACGATTGCGAGCATACAAAAAACAGAAAAATAATTGTCCTTATGAAACCGATTCTCATAGAACTTCCGTACAAACCCTATTGGATCAAATGATCCAACTGAATCCAAACGCCAAAAGCAGCCTCCTCAGAGCCATGACAAACATACAAACCGACTATCTACCCAAAGAGAGTGAGATAATCGGTTAGAAGACGGCTAAATAGCCTCTACGTTAATCCATAGGATAAACGACACCCCAAGACTTTCGCAAATCATCCATCCACTTCATCATATAGATGGTTTCATCATGAGTCATCAGAGGCGACTCAAGCAATCCTGCCTCTATACAACGACGAGCCTCGATCACCTGATACTCATAACCAGAAATCATATCTTCCGGCTTTTCAAAAACATCCACCAATTCGTAATTTCGGTACACTTCAATCCGTTCAGGACAGTTCACATTATCCACACGGATATACCCTTCCGTTCCGCTAATGATTCCTTGTCTATCATTCAAACAAAGCGCACCTGCTTGAAGATTCGCCATCCTACCATCTTTATAGGAGAGGGAAATCAACTCATGTAAATCGACACCAGTCTCCCCCATTCTACAGTTGGTGATAGTTTTTTCCACCTCTCCTCCGAAATACATCTTAGCAAAATTCAAGACATAGACACCGACATCCAACAATGCGCCACCGCACAACTCAGGACGCATCACACGCTCCTTGTCTTGCAAAGGATAACAAAGAGTGGCCGTCAACACAACAGGCTTCCCTATCACGCCACTATCCATCAACTCTCTAATCTTAAACGACATTGGCATATAGCGAGTCCAAATCGCCTCTGCAAGGAAAACCCCTTTCTGACGAGCCAAATCCACCAGTTGCCTCGCCTCCTTTTCATTTGCGGTGAAAGCCTTCTCCACTAAAACAGGTTTACCCTGCTCTATCGCAAGAGAAGCATGACACAAATGGTGGGAATGCGGAGTTGCGACATAAACCAAATCCACAGCAGGATCCTTCACTAACTCCTCATACGAACCATAAGCTTTTTTTATCGCAAAATCCTTAGCAAAAGCTTTCGCTTTCACGATGTCTCTCGAAGCAATTGCAGAAACAGAATAACCATCCAACTCAGCAATGGTCTCAGCCATTTTACGAGCAATCCAACCAGCTCCAATAATTCCTATTTTAAACATAAATCAGAATTTAAATTAGTACACAGCATACACTCTTTCAAAGATACTGAAAATTTCTCTAAAACACATCAAAAATAGTCAAACAAGCAAAAAAACTAAATGGATAAACAAGAACAACAATTTCGATTTTAGAAAGGTCGAAACCATAGAGTTAGGAAGCAAGAATAAAAACAAAAAAAGAGGGGTCGCTAATTGGCGACCCCTCCCAAGAAAATATTCTTATTTCAAATGCTTAATGAAATCAAATTATTTCTTGATGATCTTAGCAACTGAAGTTCCCTCAGCGTTAGCTACCTTCACAACGTAAACACCAGCAGGAAGAGCTGCGATATTTACAGAAGCCTCGTTAGCAGAAGCAACAACTGCACCAGCCAAAGAGATGATCTCGATCTTCTCAGCGTTAGGAGAAACTACTTCGTCGTTAGCTACGTAGATAACTGCCTTAGAAGCAACAATAACCTCCTTATTGTCAACATTATTCTTAGTTGACAGCATGATGTTATCAACTCCATAATCAAAATCAACGTGCTCGAAAGACAATGTTACTTGAGTTGCTCCAGCAGGGATGTCAAGAACACTCTTTGCCTCAGTCCAATTGTATTGTACAATGCTATCACCGAACAAAGCAACCTTAGTATTGTTTGCATCGTTAAAAATCGCGAAAGCTGGAATCTTAGCGCCATATTGCTCCTCGAAAATTGGAGCCTGTGCTTCTGACCAAATGAACTTACAAATACCAGAAACATACAATTTACCATCGTTTCCTGAAGGGATTACGATGTCTTTAACTTGAATTTCTCTCGGAGTTGATTCTGTAGACTTCGCTGTAGTCTTATCTTGAACTAACAAATACTCGTAATTCTCTGTATCCAAGAATTTAGATTCATCATTAAGCCAAGCTCTTTTTGCAGGAACAGCACCTGTTGAAGTGATCGCATACCCTCCAGAGAAATCAGAAGCTTCATATCCTTTATAAACACCTGGTTCCCAAATAGGCATTCTATTTCCACCTACCATCTGAAAATTCTCTGCATAGAAAGGTCTCTCACCATCCATAGAACCGAACCATAAGTTTTTGATATAAACCTCATCATACTTTTCTTTAAGTTCACGAACAGCGCCAATAGACAAGACAGCAGCCTCTTTAAAATTCGGATTAGCATAAAGGAAACATTGTTTTGTATTCAAGACACCCGCTTCTACCAATTTACCATCAATAGAAGTAACTACATCTGCCGTGTTAATATCAATTGAACCTCCTTCTGTTAATTTATCGGCTCCATACAAACCAAACAGAAACACCGCATGATTGCCTTCGAAATATTTCAACGGATCATCTACTGAATTTACACATTCGTCACCAACATAATACTCAACAACCATCATGTAATTCTTATTCAAATCTATAAGACCTTCAGATTCTTTTGTCAAATCAATACGAATATCCTTCCACTGAAAGTTGTGAATGATTTGAAGAGCCTTTGATCCATCAGGAGCAGTTGCTTCTTCCTTAAATGTATCAAATTCACCTTCTGCAGCATCTTCGTATGGCATTTCAATACCATTCACCAATTTTCCGTCTTTAATGACATCAAATCTTTGCGCTGAAGCAGTTCCCATAGCTGCCAATCCAGCTAAAACTAGTAAACTTAGTTTCTTCATAAAAATTTAATTTTAGTTATTAATTATTTTAATTTCTTTTTTATACTTACTCCGCACTCACAGATTATTGCAAGGTCTTACCATGGCAAACATCTATTTACACGAATTAGCAACGCAAATAAAGAGTTTTTTTTTGACATGGAAAACTATTTCTCTGTTTTTTTTTCGACATTTTTTCTTCTTAGCAAAGAAAACTGACTAATACCATCACAAAACACACTGATTAACAACGGAATAAATGGAAAAATCTAACAGAGGAGGACATTTAATATTTATTTCCTCTCATAACATATTTTCAATCATATTTCTCCTTTTCCTGCTTTTTTCAGGCAAAAGCCTAATTGAAACAAAACAAAAAAGCCGGTCATACTCCCACTCACAGGAAAGACCGACATCCACTCAAAAAAGGAGCGTATATTTCCACCCCTTTTCGTACAACATGAGAGACTTGCCTAATCAGGCATCGTACTCATCGCTTGGTTCGTACAAATCAAAACAATCCTCTTCACGACATGCTTCCCACACAAAACGCTCACAATACTCATCATTCATGTTCAGTTCAACACCTTTTCGCATCATCAACATGTTTTGTAAACCAAATACAATCTTTCTAATTTTTTCTTTCATAATAAAACAACAATTTTTCGAAACATTTTAACGATGCAAAGATAAAACATAATAACGTAAAAACCATACTAAAATATGTTAAATAACATTTTTAGACAACATAAAAAAAGGTCGAATTAAACAATTATCATCATAGCACAGCGTCCGATAGAGTTATAAAAAAAGAGACGCAGATAAAAACCGCGTCTCCTCTTTTATCGTAAAAACACTTAGTTCACTAATCATGAACAATCACCTTGTATGACTTGCCTAAGATTCTGACGATGTAGACTCCGGCCTGTTCTACTGGCAACTCATAGTAATCTTTCACATAGAACTGACGAGTACCTTTATATCGACCACGACCTAACATGTCATATACACGAACTGGTTGGTGAATATCCTCGAACACGATCTTCAACTTATCTCCATAGATGATGAACGGCAAATCAGCTGGACGAATCTCCAAAAGTCCGTCAATCAAATCACCGAACGTGTAACAATGAGTAACATCCACACCATCACGCAAGACATAGTAATCAACAATCGCATTGTCTGTAACCCCCACCTCCGTAATGATACCGTCAAGTTTCACAACGAGAGAATCGCCCTCAACCAATATTCCTTGTGTGAATTTGAAAGTGCTATCAACCAAAGGTTTCTTATCGAAATCTTTTGAAGAAGAACCTGCAACTATATCTATGAAGTCAGGAATTGGATTAACCTTTAAAGTTCCATAAGTTGTATCCACATCATAGTTCTTATATGCGGTAGGATTACGGAAGAGATACTCAAAGGTGTTATCGCTCTCGCCTGCATACAACTGCTCACCTGTTGTCATATAGATAATAGAATCGCCAAGGGCCAATGAATCTCCTCCAATCGCCACATGATTTTTCGTCAACTCAGTTCCATCATATATCTTTTCTTCAGAGCCGGAATGGAGTATGAGATGACGTGGAGTAATCTCCAATTTACCATCTTCATAAACAACATCCACATAGTTATTTGTCACATCCTCGCCAGTTTCTCTATTCAAAATCCTATGGGAAACGACTTTGTTGACAACCTCTCCCACCTCAGTGATAGAACCTTCTATGATCGCAACGAGTTTATCTGTAGATTGAAGCAATTCCAATGTGTAGGAATAACCCTTGCTCTCAAGTGGTGTGCCATCGTACTTCTTAGACTTGCTGTTTGCTGTGATAACAATAGGTTGTTCAAACTTATTGATTGACAAATAACCGTCTTCTACCACAAACGTCACATTTTTGAAGTTTGGATTAATGTTTTTAAAGTCAGAAGGCAAGATACCCATAGGATATTTTCCGACATTGACTCCGCTTGCAGAAGGATTAGTTTTCAAAATGGCAACACTGGATTCAACATTGTAATATTCATTATCTGAAGTGATACTTAAATATCCACGGGCAATATGATGGAATCCGTCATAATAAACGTCTTCAGAATTTCCTACGACTGTCACCACCACACTCTCCAATGGTTTGATTACCAACGAATCATCAACGATGACAAACTTCACGTCTGCAAAATTCTTATCGACATTAGAGAAATCGCTCGCCTTCAAATCCATCTGGTAAGAACCCACATTTGTACCAGTAACTTCAGCAACACCTGAGAAGACAACATTATTCACATCGTACAACTCATTATTTGCCTTCATCCTATAACCAACTGCCTCATGAGGTTCGCCATCGTAGACAAACTCACCATGATTCTCATAAACCGTTACGATGACATCCTTATTAGGTGTTATCTCCAAAGAATCCATCACCACCACAAAACGGACATTTCCAAAATTTTTATTCTCATTTTCAAAACTTGAAGAAGTCACATTCATCATAGTAGAACCCACGTCCGTACGAACCGCCGTAGAATCCTCTGACGTGCCGATAAATCTGAAGTCAGACTCTTTGTAAAGATCACTACTAATACTTACAATATCATAACCCGTCACCTTATGAGCAGTTCCATCATAAACGACCTCGTCTCCATGCAATTTTATTGTGACCACTACATCCGAAAGAGGAATAATCTCTAACTGACCATTATCGACCACAAACTTGACATTTGTGAAATTAGGATTAACATTCTTGAAATCCTCTGGAGTCATCTGCATTTGATACAAACCAACCTTCACTCCCTCTGCTATACTATCACCTGTAAACTCGAAGTCTGCTGCTCCATAGAAATCGACACTTGGCGTTATCTCATAGCCGCTTACTGCGATTTCTGATCCGTCGTAAAGTTGGATTTCACTATTTCCCTCAATCGTAACGACAACACCGTCCAATGGAAGTATCTGCAAAGAATCGTCTTTCACAACGAACTTGACATTAGAGAAGTTTTCGTTGATGTTTACAAAATCACTTGGTTTCAACTCCATGTGGTATGTACCCGCATCAGTGCCTTTCACTACAGAGTCTCCCACAAACTTGAAGTCGGCAACTGTGTAAGCATCAGAAGAAGAAGAGAACGAGTAGCCGGAGACAACCTTCTCATTTGAATCATACGTCTCGACCGCACCCTTCTCCGTGATGGTTACGACCACACCCTCCTGACGGAAGATTGTCAACGCAGAATCAACGATAACAAACTCAACATTCGTGAAGTTTGGATTCGTATTTTCAAAATAAGATGGCAACAACTCCATGTCATAAACGCCCACCTCAGTTCCTTCAACATGAGCAGCTTCGAGGTTATTACATCTCATGTATTCCACCAGATAAAGCGGATCATTAGAATGGAAGACATAACCGTTTACTTCGTGAAGCTTACCATCATAAACGACATTCGCTCCATTCTCCTTGATTTCTACAACAACATTCTCTCTTGGCTTGATAACCAAATCCTTCGAGATGACATTAAACTGAACCTCATCAAAATTCTTATTGATATTCGTAAATTGAGAAGGTTGCAAATCCATTGAGTATTTACCGACAAGGCTACCAGAAACCTCTGCCACACCTGAGTAGACGAAATCAGAAGCGGTGTATTGACCTTCTTCCATATTAGTCACGACCTCGAAATCCCTCAAGAAGTGAGTCTCTCCATTATACTCAAATGTATCAGTCGGTTCGATGATATTGACCACCAGAGAGGTGTTTGGTGTTACAATCAAAGCACCTTCAACCTTTGTAATGTCATAATTCGATTTCACTTTATCGTCCACAAAAGTGTATGTGAAACTATTATTTACAGTACCAACGTTGGTGATTGTACCTTCCACGTTATAGGTAACCTCATCACCTTCAACAAAACCATAGCCTTTTGCTTCGACATTTGAATTTGTCAATGGCGTACCGTCATACTCCTTCGTGTCAGATGCAGAGATCAACACCACGCTACGTTTGTTCACAACGAGGACTCCGTAATCGTAATCAATAACATAGTTGTTTTTCAAACGGTCGAGTACCTCTTCTGACTCTGAATTAACGGAGAAGTTGTTATTCACCTCACCCACATACAACAACGAGTCGGTGAAGTCATAGAACAATATATCTTTTGCGAAATCGAATTTTTCACGCTCTGCCCATCCATCTCCGGAAACCGCAACATCCTTGCTTGAGAAGAACTTACCATTATACACGGTTGTATCTTTTTTAGATGTAAGCACTACCGAACGTTTAGTGATAGACAAGAGACCATCCTTCTTGTTGAATTGATAGTTGTCGGTCACATCCTCCTCGCCACGTTTCACCACAACACTTGCGATTTTATTGACTGCAGTACCGAAGTCTGTGATTTCTCCCTCAGTCGTCACAAACAGCTCGTCGCCATCAGCCAACGCGCCCTCCAAAATATAGTCTGGTTGCACCAATGGCGTACCATCGTACATCTTAGTAGAATCTTTTGCGATGATTGTCAAAGCATCTGTTGGGATGATAGAAAGTTTTCCGTCAACAACGATGAAGTCCACCACGAAATTATCATTCGTATTAGAGAAATCCTCCGGAGTCAAATTCATTGGGTAGTCGCCCACGTTGACACCTTGTGTGATCGAATCACCAGCATACTCAAAGAAGTCTGCCTCATACAAATCGTTATCAGGATTCCAAGTGTAACCCGTCAACGTATGTTGAACACCATTGTAGACCTCGGTCGAGGTATTTCCGGTGATCGTCACTGTAACTTCCAACGGAATGATGACAAGGCTATCGTCCACAACGACAAACTCAACATCGAAGTTAGGGTTGTTGTTCTCGAAGTCTGATGGCTGCAACATCATGTGGTATGCGCCAACGCCAGTTCCCGAAACGGTTTCGGTTCCGTTGAATTTGAAATCATCCTCCGTATAGAGCGGACTGCTGATTTCAGTGACAGAATATCCGCTAACAGATTGTGGCTGGCCGTTGTAGGTCAGGGTGTCGCCGTTTTCGGTGATGGTGACGATGACTGAACGACTTGTCACTGTCAACAAGCCTTCTTCTGGAAGGATTTCGTAATTTCCTGTAACGTCGGTCTCGCCTCGTGTAACCTTGACACTGGAGATGGTATTGGCGGTTTCGCCTACATTGGTTATCGTGCCACTCATCTCAACATGCAACTCATCGCCTTCGGCAATGGTTCCTTCTATTGTGTAGTCTGGCTGTACCAACGCTTCTCCGTCATAAACCTTGGTGGAGTCTGACGAGGTCAACGTTATCGTGCGTTTGGTAACTGTCAACTTGCCTGCTGATTGATGGATTTCGTAATTTCCTGTCACGTCAGTCTCGCCTCGTGTAACCTTGACACTGGAGATGGTATTGTCGGCTTCGCCTACATTGGTTATCGTGCCACTCATCTCAACATGCAACTCATCGCCTTCG
>CALFTM010000046.1 GCA_937916355.1 uncultured Bacteroidales bacterium | reverse complement strand
TTCGCCTACATTGGTTATCGTGCCACTCATCTCAACATGCAACTCATCGCCTTCGGCAATGGTTCCTTCTATTGTGTAGTCTGGCTGTACCAACGCTTCTCCGTCATAAACCTTGGTGGAGTCTGACGAGGTCAACGTAACAGGACGTGGCACAACCTTAAACGTAGCACCTGTTGCAGCAATATCATAAAAACATGTAACTGTGGCATCACCGCGTTTGATTTCAACGTCTTTTATCGAATAAGAGATCTCTCCTACATCGGTGAGGGGATTGTCTTGGATGAAAGTTATTGAAGTAATTTCATCACCGTCAATAAGTCCTTCCACCGAATATAAAGTGTCTGATAGTACCTCTGCCGATTGTGGTTGCCCGTTATATATCTTTTCAATATTTTTTCCTGTAATGGTTAGCTCTTTCGGTGTAAAGGTAACTGAAACTGTATCTGTCTTAAAGCATCCATTTGCATCAGTCACTGTAACTTCGTATTCGCCCAACTCCAAATCAGTTATTGTGAAATTTCGCTCTAAAAGTGAAATTTTACTACCATCTACAGGCTCTCCACCTACCTTAGCAGCAGTTACTGTGAAGGAACCAACACCACCTTTGATACTACCAGAAATTATACCTAAAGAATTTTCGTCATCACATGATACTTCCGAAGAGACATTTTCTATAACCAGAGCCTCAGGTGCATTGACATAGAAAGTAAGACTTGGGGAAGCACACTTTCCAGTCACCATAGCAACAACCTGCATTGGAGAACCTATAGAAACAATTTCTCCAACACTCACATCTTGCGTTACAACAAACTCACATTCATCTGTCACATATTTCTTTACGGAATCAGTCAAATCTGGCACAGAAAATTCACAATTACCATTTGAAACAGCAATCACCTCCGGATTATAACCTACAGCAACTTGCGGACCTTGATTTCCACCAGGCTTCTTCACCTCAAAAGGTTTAGAATCACAATAACCCACATTGATATTATCAATATAAATGTTGGTTCGTATTTGATAAGTATGACATGGCTCTAATCGACTGCTATTATTAACCGACTGCCATTCTCCATCGTCTATCTTATAAAAAGATATTATCGTGTCGGTTGGAGTACCTGATTTTCCCTCTTCGGATTTATGGACAAATGAAACCTTTGAGTCAAGTGTATCGAAAGCGATAGAGCATTCTGTTAAAACACCATTATCCGCAGGTGAATATTCATGACATTCCTCGATCCAATTCTTACACTTTTCGATTTGAAAAGTCTCTATATGTTTTCCATTGGCATAAATCTTAAAATCTTTAGGTCTGTAACCAACAGGTTTATCACTTTGACCTTCATATATAGGTTCAAATTCCCCCACTTTAAAATCAGCCTGATAAGAAGTAGATCCGTTAATAGTTCCAGATGTTGGCCAAACCTTGTTTCCATCTGCGTCTGTCACATAATAATCAAGGGTAGGACAAGTTCCTTCTATCATAACAGAAACCATTTCACCCAAATTTGCACAATCTCCCAATGTAGTAACAGTAGGAGAGCAAAGATTAAAAGGAATTTTCGCAACATCACTTCCATCAACATTACCCCTACAAGTCACAATAACCTCTTCCGTAAAAGTCACAGGAATTTCTTTCTGATAAACATTTTCAGAAACCTTGGCAGGTTTAAATTCTCCGCTCTCACTACCACACTCATAACTCCAAATGAGATTATCTCCATAACTATTGTTTGCAACCTCTAACGTTACAACATCACCAGGGCAGTAACAACTATTAGGCGAACGAAGTGCTAAATTATCAGTAACTACGTCAATACGAACAGCACCTTTAGGTGTAAAACTTTTTGTCCATTTTTTTATTACACCATCTTTTTCTGCTTTTATATTTTCCGCATATCTAAAAATAACACCCCCCAATAATTTTTCTTCCTTCACTGTTTGCCCTATACCATACACCTTATTTTCAGATTTAATACCATAGTAGAAATCAAAGACAGAAGACTTATACCAATCTGGTATCTTAACTTTTATTGAATAATTATCATTGCCCTTTTCAAAACCCTCAATCTGAGACACTAAATTATAATCGGAAGCGCAATCTACAGGAGGGGGAGCGATACCTCCTTGGTAGGTTTCATAGTTCCCTAAGGGGATCCAAAGAATCACAAGTTGAAAATTAATTGTTCCAATTTCCGAAGGTTCTTCACAATATCCTTGGTATCTATCCAAATTGTAATAAAACTCTGACGCATCCTCATCAAACACCACAGTCACCTCATCCCCCGGATTCGCCATAGTTTGCCCTTCCGGATAAATCACAGTATACCCCTGCGCCCAACCTCCAAAAGAAGTCAGACCCATGAAAATCATAAGAAATAGTCGAACCCAAAATCCACTCTTATGTTCAGCACTTTTTTTCATTAACGTATATCTACTTTGTTTCATAAATTATTCAAAATTAGTCAATTGCGCCTTTTTCACGTAGGTACAATTTTTGCAAAGTTAAAACAATTTTTTAATTCTATAAAATTTGTTAAAATTTATTTTCACAGTTTTCGTTCTCGAATTGTTGCAGTGGTGATGTCATTCAGTGTGAAATGGTTTTCTACAAAGGTTTTCAGCTCCATTGGGGAGACAAAAAAAATTGTGCCACAACAAACATTGCAGCACAATTTTCCATTATCACTTGCGGAAGAGCAACAACCGCCCATTATTGTAATTTACTTAAAAATCCTTCCCAACTTGAACCATAGGAGTTCGCAACTCTTGAAAAAATACCTCGACATCAAAAAGAGACTATTGGAATAAACACCGTTCTCCTTGAGTGCTTTTCTATGCTCACTAAAAATGATTTTGTGGCTGTTCAGCGATTGGTTGCTGACCCCACCTGTCCGCATGGTAACGAAATCGAGAGGCAGGTAACGCGCATCAATGGAATTGACAAAGATATAACGAAGAATCAACTCAAAATCGGCTGCAATCTTGTAGTCGGTCGAATAGTAACCCAACTTCTTAAACAGGTCTGATCTAACATAAAAACTCGGATGGGCAGGCATGAAACCAAACCTCATCATCCAACGACGGAATTGTCGGCTGCTGTAGTAGCGTGTCATCTTCGCCACATTTTCACACGCCACATAATGGACATCACCATAAACTGCATCACAGCGATTTTCATTTAAAAAAGCGACCATTTTTGAGACGACATCATCCGAAGAGAAAAAATCGTCAGAGTTCAAAATCCCCACATAATCCCCTGTAGCCAGTTTTATCCCTTTGTTCATGGCTTCGTATATGCCATTGTCTTTTTCAGATACAACATGGGCTATCCGACCTGAATATTCACCAACAATTCCCATTGTCCCATCAGTCGAATCTCCGTCAATTATAATGTACTCAATATTATCGTAATCCTGTCGCAAAACACTTTCTATCGTATCCCGAATGGTGTTTTGACTGTTATAGGTCACCGTAACCAATGATATTTTCATATCAACATATCCCTATTTTCTTTGTAATCACGTTTCGTCTATCAATTCGCCCCGACCAAGTGTTCCCTTAATCCTCTGAAAATGTCTATTTTCTTAATGCGAATTGCGAAAACCCTGCAAATTTCGAGATAATAGTTTAAAGAAACAAATTTTTTCTATTTGTTTTTTGATTTCCTTTCAATTACTAAAAAATCATAATGCAAAAAAAATTGTGCCACAACAAACATTGCAGCACAATTTTCCATTATCACTTGCGGATGAGCAACAACCGCCCATTATTGTAGTACAAAGTATTCTCCTTCATGTCATATTTATTCACCCTACGACCATAAATGTCGTACACCTCCCCCACTATCTCCAAAGGATTTTGTATCAAAGAGAGTCCGGTCTCCTCATTCGGATACACCACGGAGACATAAAAGAGATTCACTGAATTTTCTTTTGTCAACTCATAGTTACCTGCCGGAAGATTGCGCACCACCAACACATTTCCATTTATTTCCGCATTTGGAATAGCGGAAGTCTTTTCTCCGTTCAATTTCACCGATGGTGTCTCTGAAGCGCCAAACACCAAAACAAGCGTGGATTGCTCTGTGGTGGTAAAATTAACTGAGGTAGCAGACTCCATTTTCAAACAATCTGAATATTGCTGTCCGTCCACAACCGCCGAACCTTTGCTGTTGGAATAGCTTGCATTCGTCAGCGTGTAGAAGGCGGTGTTAGATGGGGTCATACCAGAGAAGTGGAGTTCCATTCCCTCTCCCACGATTGGAGTTGGGTCGGGAGTCGGATCGGGTTCTGGGTCGGGATTCGGCTGGTCAGTTCCCGAACCGCCACCAGTGGTAGAATTGTCCACCTCTCCATAAAATCCGACAAACGAGGAGCGGTAATTCGCAATCTTCTCCAACAAACCTTGAATAACCCCATAATCGGTGTCATCACTCTCCGAGAACGTCCAATCGACATCCCCATGGTTCATTCGACCTGCGCCCAACTCTCCTGTCACCACATCCACCACGTCTTCTGCCGCATCGACATTCGCTTGAAGAACCACCTTATCTTTCGTGTCAAAGTTACTATACACATTAGCCCCTTCGTAGGAGAAGATGGACGAAGGGATCGTTTCAGACGGGTCCTCCACCACCACTGCATCAAAATCTACCTTCGTGTCGATTCCACGTCCGGAAGCATCACCCACAACACCTGCGGTAACAATTTGAGTAGAAGCGTATGGCACAAAAGTATAGATTCCCGTCATGATATTTCCCGAAGCCTTGATGACACCCCCATCTTCCTTTGAGAAAGTAGGGTTCTCCGAATTGTCGCGCACATCACCCGTCGCATAGACATCACTTCCCTGCATGGAGGTCAGCATCGGATATTTGCAGCTTCTGAAAAAATTATTCTGCATAAAGACAGAACTACCTAACGTGCTACCAGCACCATATTTCGCATTACCGTCGTAATAATTATTATAGACATGAGCATTATAATAGCGGCAACGAGGATGGCGGCTGTCGGAATGGTCGTACCAATTGTGATGATAAGTGATGTAGTAGGCATTATCCGCCGTACTTTTCACACCCTCTGACAAACCGAGCAAATTACACTTTCCGCTATCCCAAAAATGGTTGTAAGAAAAGGTGATGAAATTTGATTTTTTACAATCGAGTGCGCCATCACCCTTCACCTGATCTTTGTCAGAACCGGGTTGTCCGTAAAACATATCATTATGATGCACCCAGACATACTTATTACCTTGCTGCAAACCGACATTATCACCTTCTGAGCTATTACAATACATGAAACCAAGGTTTCTGATTTCTAAATAGTTGGTATTTTTCACACGGACACCCCAACCATACGCGGTCGCATCCTCTCCCACACCTTCAAGTGTCACTTGGGTATCAGAATTGCCCAAATCCACCAAAATATCACCTTTAAAATTAGAGTCAGAACCAATCGCACCCGAATTTGTCACCTTCCCGATAAAGCGGAATGTCACCGGACGAGCATCATAGCCTTTCTTCAATGCGGTGAGAATCGCCACAATACCTGTACAAGAAGTTTTCGTTCCATTACCGGACGTTTGGATTTCCGCAGAAATCTTGTCCTTGTTTTCCTCTGTCACATAAAAGACGAGCGCATTCTCCTTCAAAGTTCCATCTGCCTTATAAGCACCCGGCGTGAAGTCTCCCGTAAAAGCATAACCGCTTCTATCATGAGGCAACACGTCCAACACATCACTCTCTACCGCATCCGCCACAACCTCGACCGACTCCTTAACCGGTACGACCTTCAACTGGCAAGTTCCAGATGGCAATCCCAACACATCCGCCCTTCCATACGAACCATAATCACGCACCAACGCCGCATCAAGCAAGAGGTACTCACCTCCAGACGCTTTGCAATAGACGTTATAACTCTGATACTGGGGATCTTCGTTCCACTCCACATAGGCAGACTCATGCCAACCTGCAGATTTCAAAATGGAAACACCACCATAAGACACTGCACAAAAGTGCATCCAAAGAAGATAGAATAAAACACACTTCTTTCCAAAAACTTTAAAATTCATGGTTTTCTATAATAAAAAAATAATTTAATACGGCAAAAGTAATAAAAAACAACAAAAAACGAGACAAAAAAGAAAAAAACAACAATAAATGCGACAAAGTCTATCCACTATCTGACATCATTGTCATCCACAAACATACTTAAAGACTCATTATATCGTCCGTCTCAACATTATCACCTCCTCCTGTGACAAGCCTGTCGCCTCACTGATCACTTCATCGGGAAGACCCATATCCAACATCTTTTGTGCGATGGAATATGCTTTTTTTTGCGAACCCTCTTTTGTGCCTTCATCTTTACCAAGTTTTAGACCTTCCGCCTTGCCGATTTCGATGCCAGCTTCCTTCCCCTGTTTCATCCCTTCCGCCTTGCCAATCGCAATGCCTTCATCTTTACCAAGTTTGAGACCAAGTTCGACTCCTTCCTTATGGGAGGCACGACATGTGGAATAAAGATCATTAAAATAGCGCATCTGACGTTCGTATGACTCCCGCTCAGACATTGTCAATTGAGACAAGTCCGAGATCTCCGCTAATCGCTGATAGATCGGATCTTCTGTTATAAAGGGCATATCTTTTAGTGTCATCATATTCTTCAAGGAATAAATCCATTTATCAAATTTCGTTTCACAATGGAGAGCACTCTTTTTAAACAACGGCAATTGTAAGTAGACGACCCGAAAACGTTCTGACAAAACACGTCCGTCCCGCAAATCAGCAAGTCCCATATCCACCCGAAACTCTTCACAAGACAAAAGTGGCTCCACATAGTCCAAAAAGCAGACGGTATAGACTGGCATAAAATCATAATTCCACGGACCTTTAGGAACTTTATTCACTATCGCTCGACATGTATAATAGACAGAACGAGCAACGAAATGTTCTTGTCTCGACTTCTGCATTTCAACGATGAATTCTCGTCCATCCGATGCAAAACAATGGATGTCATAAACGATTCCACGCAGATACTCCCAATCACCAGCTTGTTCGTTGTTCAGATAGGTCAAATCAGAAACTTCAAATTCGCCTAAAAACAACTCGTTCAAAAAACTCTTCAACAAATCCTTGGAACTCTCCCGCCCAAAGATACGTTTAAATCCCCAATCTGAAAAGGGGTCAATAAATTTTTTCATATACAAACAAAATAGGTTTTTATTTTTTTGCAAAAATAGCGATAGAATCTCAATGTACAATCCTTATCGACTAAAACTTCTAAACATTTATGAAAAAAACAAAAAAAATCGCCCTCACAAAAATTCTGCAAGGGCGAAAAACACTAAAAATTATACAAAAATCAATCTCGATTTGCTCTCTTCCTTTCCGTCTCATCCAAAATGATTTTACGCAAACGCATACTATTTGGAGTCACTTCAACATATTCATCTTCACGAATATATTCCAGTGCTTCTTCTAAAGAGAAGATTATTGGAGGGATGATTCTCGCTTTTTCATCAGAACTCTTAGAGCGCATATTCGTAAGTTGCTTAGACTTAGTCACATTCACCACAATGTCATTATCTTTGGCATTCTCTCCAACCACCTGACCTGCATAGACTTCGTCTCCCGCACTGATAAAGAATCTTCCTCTATCCTGCAATTTATCCAAAGCATAGGCAAATGCTGTTCCATTTTCCATAGCAATCAACGCACCATTTGTGCGACGTTGAATCTCACCTTTATAGGGTTGATATTCTAAGAAACGATGCGCCATCACCGCCTCTCCTGCCGTCGCAGTCAAAACATTGGTACGAAGTCCAATGATTCCTCTCGAAGGAATAATAAATTCCAAATGAACACGATCGCCTTTTCTCTCCATGGAAACCATCTCTCCTTTTCTGATAGCCACCATCTCTATCACCTTACCAGAGACCTCATCCGGCAAGTCAATAGTGAGTTGTTCAACCGGCTCACACTTCTCTCCGTCAATCTCTTTAATGATAACCTGTGGTTGTCCGACCTGAAGCTCATAACCTTCTCGACGCATAGTCTCAATCAAAACAGACAAGTGAAGCACTCCTCGACCAAAGACCGTCCATTTTTCCGACTCAGGATCTTTCACCACCCGCAATGCCAAGTTGCGATCCAACTCTTTCTCCAAGCGGTCGTTTATATGGCGTGAGGTGACAAACTTTCCATCTTTACCAAAGAAAGGAGAATCATTCACTGCGAAGACCATACTCATGGTAGGCTCATCTATCGCAATAGGCGGTAACGGCTCCGGATTTTCCAAATCACACAAAGTATCCCCGATTTCAAACCCTTCGATACCCACCAAAGCAACTAACTCTCCACAACCAGCCTCTCGAACACACTTTTGAGAGAATCCCTCAAAAACACGAAGTTCCTTTATTCTCACCTTTTTGACAGAGCCATCCCTCTTCACCAAAGAAAGGTCTTGCGACTCCTTCAAGACTCCCCTATGAATACGTCCGATCGCAATACGACCCACATAAGAGGAGAAGTCCAACGATGTGATAAGCATTTGCGGCGTACCCTCCTTATAAGTAGGAGCCGGCACATATTTTATGATTGCCTCAATAGCTGGCGTGATGTCATTTTCCCGAGGTTTCTTCCAATCGTCGGACATCCAATTATTTTTAGCAGAACCATAAATCACTGGGAAATCCAATTGCTCTTCGGTAGCATCAAGATTGAACATCAAATCAAAGACCTCCTCTTGCACCTCTTCTGGGCGGCAATTAGGCTTATCGACTTTATTGATCACAACAATAGGCTTCAATCCGATTTGGAGTGCTTTTTGCAACACGAAACGTGTTTGAGGCATCGGACCTTCAAAAGCATCCACCAAAAGAAGGACACCATCTGCCATGTTAAGCACACGCTCCACCTCACCACCAAAATCAGAGTGTCCCGGAGTATCTATGATATTGATTTTATAATCCTTATAACGTATAGAGACATTTTTAGAAACAATTGTAATACCTCTTTCTCTTTCCAGATCATTGTTATCCAACATCAGTTCGCCAGGTCTTTCATGCTCTTTGAAAAGTTTTCCTGCCAACAACATCTTGTCCACCAAGGTAGTCTTACCATGGTCCACGTGAGCGATAATCGCAACGTTTCTAATTTTTTGATTCTCCATTCGTCATTCAAATTTTGAGGTGCAAATTTACTATTTTTTTAGACATTAGAAAAACTGACGGAAAGAAAAAAAACAAAACAAAAAAGGTGTACCACAAAAGGCACACCTTAATTATACTTCCTTATATAAAGTTATCGAATATTATAGAACAGGGTAAAGTGTCCAACATACTGAGTATCAACTTCAGGAAGGTTGATTTCATACCAGTAATCGGTAGGAGGCATCAAATGTCCGTTGTATGTTCCATCCCAACCCGTCTCATTCTCATAACCATAGAATTCCTTAATAATCTTACCATTTCTATCATAGATTCTCACACGAGCATCTGAATAGACATCAATATTTTCAATTGTCCAAATATCATTCACGCCATCTCCATTAGGAGTGAAGATTGTCGAAGGAACAATCGGCACAGGCGAGATTGAATAGATTTGAGAAGAAGTACATCCAGAAGAGTCGCTAACCATCAAAGTATGCATACCGATGAAAGAGTTGTTCACTTCTCCGAACGGATCTTCCACACGCTCTTTTTTATCCAAATACATCGTGTATGGTTCTACACCGCCCTCAACTGAGTACTCCACATGATTCTCTTTCTGATCGACAGTATCAATTGTCAACACTGGAGAATCCCTCACATATACACGCATCGTATCTGCAGACTCACAACCTGCTCGCTCATTTCGAGCAACCACAACATAAGCCATATCACGGTCTGGCTGGAACACAGCCTTCATTT
Organism: uncultured Bacteroidales bacterium; assembly: GCA_937916355.1. Taxonomy (GTDB): domain Bacteria; phylum Bacteroidota; class Bacteroidia; order Bacteroidales; family Paludibacteraceae; genus UBA1181. The sequence continues at coordinate 55,427 of CALFTM010000046.1, read as the reverse complement.
TTGAACCTGTAAATACGTGAGACCAGTTCAATGTCGCATCAGAAGGTTTCAAACGAGAGACATTGATGGTCACCTCCTCACCTCGACATATTGTGTTTCTATCAGACATGATCGCCAATCGAAGCTCCACTTCAATTACGGTCAGATTGTAATATACAATACTGTCACAACCTGTTGAAGAGACATAAGTCTGAGGGTCTCGAATCAAAATCGGCTCAACAGTAGGTTCCTCGTAAGTAACACCAAAAACAGATGAACCGTAACAGATGAAGGTATCAATCGGATTATTCTCATTCGACCACATCTTATTTATCGTCACTTTCTGATAGGTGATACTGTCACAACCAGTCTCCACACTAATATCGTTTGACTCAAGTTCATAAGTACCGGCCTTATTATAAGTCTTACCACCGAAAACATACTCATCACCCTCACACAACACTACATCCGGCAGATTGACGATAATCTTATCAGTAACATTTATCGTTGCGTTAACAATACTATCACAACCATCAACAGAAACCTTATTGTATTTTCTGGTAAAAGTACCACCCTTCACAAACTCCTCACCCTCGAAAGTAGAGCCTGCACAGATTGTAAATTCTCTTTGCATATCCAAATATGAAGGATTAACAGTTAGAGGTGTAATCAACAAAGCGCAACCCTCTTTTGTCGTATCAGAATAAATTCCGAAATCCATATACAATCTGCCATTGAAGTACTTCCCTTGACAAATCTCTTCCGGATCTTTCATTATCTTCTCCTCTTCTGTTGCCTTAATAATGTATTTCTCATAAATGCTATCACAATCAGGATGAGCGATAGACTTTACCGTATCAATGATCTCAACGGTCTCTGGTGCGGAGAAGTTGTATGTTTTCCCATTATATACAAATTCCTCATTCAAGCAAAGGAATTTCTCTCCAACCACCTTCTCTACCGGAACCGTCTTAGAAACAATAATCGTCAAAGAGGTATTAGCCTCTATCACATCCTTATCATTAACCTTTTTAGCATCTACAGTATAACCATCAACCTCGACAACATCATCATGACACACATGGACACGCTTTTTGTAGCGAGTTTCAGCGATTTCGTATGTTCCCTCTACCGAACAAACATCCGAATCAAACGTTCCTGAATTTCCGATACGTAAGCGATAAAAACCATTATGCTCATCTTTGTCAAAAGAAGAGGTTATCTTATGCTTGAAAGTGGCATCTCCAGAGAACGGCACTTCTGCGATTTGCTTATACTCACCATCTTCTGTCTTACTATAGTACCAACGACCTATCAAACCAGAAGTTGAAGCAAAATATCCATTATTTTTGAATGTAGTGTAAAGATGGAGAGGGTCTCCGAACACAAAATCATCTTCCTCTTTTTCGATTTCTATTGTAGGATGTTGTACCTTAATAGAAATATCATCAATTGCGAAGTCAAATCCTTGTCCGTCCGGCTTATAGGCAGAAACGATAAAGTACGCCTTGTCGACATTTGGATTGTTCATTTTGAAGTCAAGAGACAACTCTTGCCATGGCATAACATTCGGAACAGATCCTTTAGGCAAAACCATTTGCGCAGACGCATAAACCTCTCCAGTTCCATCTGCCTTTTCATTGATAGAGACAGCCAAAACCGGATCTATACCATTAACTCCTGCAATTTGGATATTTGCCATCCAAGCTGAGAAGACAAAACGCACACCCGAACAAATACCATCCAACTCCTGAACATACATCGGAACATACTCAGACGGCTGATCAGGAGTCCATCCGGCAGGATTGATTCTCATATAATAACCCTTTTCAATATCCCCTTCATAAGTATGGTCCGACCCTGTGTTCCAATCTCCATTAGACAATTTACCTGTGGAATTTTTTGTGATAACATACACACCCGCACGATTAGATGATCCGGAATATGCCAAACCGGCTCCTGCAGAACCTTTCAAATCATCCTCTTTAACATTTGCGATATACTGCTCCGCGGAAGCATCATTCCCTCCGAAATCTTCTTTGAAGACCTCGACCCAAACACTATCGCTTTGGGCATGAAGCGAACAAAAAGCTCCCAACAAAAACAAAATCGCAAGAGAAATCTTATGTACAAATCTATGTTTCATGATCAACTCACTATTATATTTTTCTATACTACTTCACTCTGACATTCCAAAAGTAAAAATTTTTTTTCAAAAAAATAAGAAGCTATCGGATTTTTTAATAAAAAATATTGCCTTTATGGACAATAAGATTTTTTTTACTCTAATTTCAGCTGAAATAAACTTATTTTTCAGGGTTTTCTAATGTTTTCTCTTCAAACGAAGGGAAAAAAAGGAAAAGAGAGAAAAAATTAAACAGCCCCGAAAGGAGCTGTTTAATTTCAACATTCTACTATTCTTTCAATTTTGACGAATCAAAATCAATCTTTCAAATATACAACTTCAATTGTACCCTTACGTTGAGAGCCATCAGTCATTGTCACAACATAGAAGTAGACTCCAGGGTCTGCCAACTTGCCACCCTTTGTACCGTTCCAACCGTTGTCACCTTCAAACACTTTTTGTCCGTAACGGTCGAAGATTGTAAGAGCGTGACGTTCCATGAAGATATCGTTATAACCATCAATTACATACGGTGTAAACGCAGTAGGAATCTTCAATATCACATTTACCTGAGTCAAATCACTCGCAACTGAAGGACAAACAAAATCTGAAATTGTCACATAATATCTTGCAGTATCTTCCGGAGTATCGGTGATAATCCAAGAATCCTTCATCGACATACTTCCTAATTCGATGTCTTGCTCATCCTCTGGGTCATCAAACTCAAATTCAAACTGGTCTTCTCCTTGAACTACGTTACGACGGTCGTACTCACCCACCACACGATACCATTTAAGTTCTGCAAACTTATAATTAGTATGAGCTTGAAGTTCAACCAACTCACCCAACCATATTCTCGCAGGGTCATGAGGTTCGGTCGTGATAGTGATTCCCGATGGGTCAAATCTCTGGTGAACATTGATTGTCACATGACCATCTACCACCAACTTATCCTCTTTCAAAGCAGGATAATTATCTGCTCCAACAAAGAATATACTGTCTTCCTTCGTCAAGCTGTCCAATCCACAGAAGTATTTGTAAGAATCCATTGAGGTAGAAGATCCACACTCATTCTCCGCATAATAGATAAACGATGCGCTATTTTCTATCAATGCAAACTTACCTTTTTCGAAGTTGTACAATGAGTCTCCGTACATCCAACCCTCTTTGATGATTGGCGCACCCATATCTGCGACACAATCGAAGTAAGAATAGATGGTTGCAGAATCCATTAACGTATTCTCACAAACCTCTTCCACACCTGTCGTCACAGAGACACGAGGACGTTCTTTCAAAGTAATCACAGATGAAGATGTATCGGTACACATTGTAGTCGTATCGGCAGCGACGAACCAATAAGTACCAGAACCTTTCTGACGAGTCAAATGGTAAAGTTTCTCAGCTTCATCGGAAGTGAGATGTTTAAACTCACCTGCGTATGTGTACTTATTGTTACTATATACCAAGCTATCCTTATGAACCTTTCCGCGGTAAACATCCCATTGGAAAGAACTTGGCTTTTCGTAATACTCTCCTGCCCAATCATCAAACTCTTTATAGCTTCCGACTGCATAACGGAGGCTCAAATCCATCAAACTAATTGGAGAATCATCACTCACACAAGAGGTTGTATCAGTAGAAGTCAACTCAATGACTGACTCACGAGTTGGTGCATAAACCCACTTTTCAACCACCGTATCACTTCCACAAGGGTCTGAGATAGTAATCAAGATCTTTGTTGTCTGATAGATAGTGTCTCCACCTTGAGGAGTTTGTGTAATGATCACACTACCGATAGGAGAACAGTTATCGCTGATGACATTCTCATCTCTCAAGTCCTCTGTAAAGTCTGGCACACGGAATACACAACCCTTTTCATAGATTGAAAGAACGGTATCCGCCCAGTTGCTTGGCAAAGTAACTTTAGGAGCGATAGTATCCACTACATTAATAATCTGAGTGGTATCATTAACATTTCCACAACGGTCTTTTGCGATCCACTTGTAGGTAACGACATAAGAATAGTAATCACACTTATTAGGATCATCACCTTGTGTTGATGTTCTTTCTGATGTAATCACAACGTCTGGATCACAGTCGTCAACAGCTGGTTTCAACAACTCCGGAACATCTTGATCACAAGTAACCGTCATCGGCTTCAAATCTCCCACAAACGCCGGAGCGATTGTATCTTTAATGAAGAATGTATCAATACAAGCAACTGTATCTTTTCTCACATCCAACACATAATACATGATACGTCTCATTTCATCACAATACTTCTGACCTTCTGAGAACTCCTTGTAACCGAAAGAACTCTTATCGAAATCGTTATGATCTGTGATGCTACCTCCAGCACCGATAAACTCTTCAAATGTTTTGAATGTATCTGGCAATTCAGACTCGCAAGCGACAGTAGTCATGTTGCGACCCGGAGGACAAGTCAATGTATCAATAACATCCTCTACGATCAAGTTTTGTGTACAAACCTTGATTGGCTCAACCAAAGTACCTGTCGTATCAGTAAATGTCCAAACGATGGTATAGGTATCTGCAGGCAATGCAGGGATTGTCCATTTCAAAGAGTCTGCACTCAAGATGAACTTGTCTTTTCCTTCGATAGAAGGAACACCCATCACAAATTCCACGCCAGACTCAACCGGACAAGGATGATTTGCGTGCAAAGTATCCAATTTACTTGTTGCAGCCTCTGGATTAGACAACTCAGTTGTCGGATCCAATGGAATGCGGATTGTCTCTTTTGACAATATCTCACAATCGAAATCAAGCTTTTGTTCAGACAACACCACGATTTTCTGATAACATACCTTCTCTATCTTAGAGAATGGACTCACGAACGTCCAACGAATGACGGTCGTGCCGACCGGATAAACACCCAATACCGAGAGTGTATCACCATTCGCACCCACTTGAACAGTGCCATCTGGGTTCAAACGAACACCCGCTGCAGGAATCTCTTTATCCTCCACACAAGCATCAGTCGCAACTGGTGTAGGAATATCCGCATCAGTCAATTCTGTAGTATTGCATCCTTCAATCTTGAAGGTGATGTCTGTCAAGTCTGAACATTCAAACACAGGAGCCAAATCGCTCATCAAAGTGAAATCTTTCACACAAGTATCTCCAATTTCATTGATAAGAGTATCTATGAATACCCAAACGAGTTTGTGATCACCCACAGAAATATTCAACGAACTACCCTTCTTAATCTCATTGTCTGGATTGTTTGCGTCGTCGATAAACACTCGTCCCGGAATTTCCTCCTTTGTACAATATTCGATAGCGAATGGCCATGGCTCGAACATCGCAGCAAGACTATCATAAACCTCAGAAGCTACGATCTCACATGTTCCCGTAGGAGCAGACAATGTAAGATGCTCTGGCTCGAAATTCTCACAATCGAATTGTGGAGCTGTGCTATCCTTCACGATGATAACTTGTTTACACTCTGCTCCGATTGACTCGAACTCCCACTTGATTGTATCAACACCGACTGTAAAGTCATCTGCAGTGATGATCATCTTCGTAGAGTCAGGCGAAAGGACTGCAGATATAGCCTTACCACTTGAACGAGAAACAACCGGAATTAGAAGCGTATCAGCGCACAAATCTTTAACTGGCGCAATGTTCAAAGCCATTTCAGACCAAGTAATCGCACAATCATCCGGACTCAATCTGAAAGTTGTATCAGGGAAGTTCTCACAATCCACACTCGCATTCGTACCTTCACCAACCTGAAGAACTTGCTTACATGTCTTGGTTGGGTTCTGCATTGTTGCAGGATCAGACGGATCTGTGAATGTCCATGTGATAGTATGTTTTCCAACATGAACTTTTTCGATTGTCCACTTAGTAGAATCTGCATTTGGTGTGATCACCGTTGCGTTATTCACAAATGGAACACCGACGATACGCGTAATACCAGACTGTTCAGGACATGGATGTTCAGCAAACTGACCATCAAGCACAACTCCCATAACATCACAGATATCTATATCCGCAACAGGAATTACAATTGTATCCAAAGCCTCACAATCGAAGTCGATCTCTTGGGTTGTCAACACCACAACTTCTTGATCACAAGTTGCAGGAACATTTGAGTAAGGACTCTTAAATGTCCATGTGATGATAGTAGTTCCGACTGGGAACGGATCTGAAAGTTCTTTTCCATCAGAACGAGTTCCTACACCCCAAACAGAATCCTTTGTACAAGAATCAAGAGCGACCGGAACTGGAAGTGCATCAGAACCTAATATTGTATCACAACCAGCAATTTCAAACTTTGTGTCATGTGCTTTCAGTGTATCACAATTGAACAACGGTTTGTTTGAACCGGTCACCAAAACATATTGGTCACAATATTTAGCATTAACATTCAAAGATTCATTAAAGAATTTCCAGATGATCTTGGTAGTATCTCCTACAACAAATTTATCAGTTTCAGCAAAAGCGACACTATCCTTAGTCAACGGAACACCTTCGATTTTAATTCCCGTACAAGAGTCTTCTGCCACTGGTTTAGTCATTTCATTCAAGTAACCGAACGCATCAACCTCACAAACACCCTCTGGTGTTGTAAGTTTAATTGTGTCCAAAGACTCACAATCGAAGAGCGGTTGAGCAGTAGTTCTCACCCAAACAGACTGCGTACAAGAATGAACCGCTGTAGAATAAGGAGAGACGAACTCCCAAGTGATAACGGTCTCACCTACTGGATAAGAAGCATTCAAATCCTTTCCATCCGAACGAGTTCCGACACCTTTAACTTCCTCTCCAGTACAAGCATCTTTTGCTGCTGGAGTATTTTCGTCATTCCACTCGTAAGTGTACTCACAATCATCAGTTTCAAAATTCAATGTATCCAAAGACTCACAATCGAATTCCGGAGCCAAATCACTTTGAATAATGATAGTCTTCTCACAAGTATCACCTACAGTATTGATAGCAGGATCAATGAATACCCATGTTACAGTATTTTTACCGACAGGCATTTCAAATTTGCTTTCTACAGTAATCTCTTCTCCATTATAATAGACCCTACCCTTTATAGGATTTTTCTTATTTACATCGCAATGGTCATAAGCCACCGGCCATGGGTTAAGTTTTGCAAGCAATGAATCCATCACCATAGAAGAAGCCATCTCACATTCGCCCGTAGGAGCTTGGAATGTCAACTCGTCAGGAACGTTCTCACAACCGCCACTTGGAGCGACTTGGTTCTTCACTGATATTCTCTGCTCACAAAAACCAAAACTATAGTCCCAAACGATGATGTCATCACCTAAACCAAATTTGATGTCATTAGACAACAACTCAACGACAGTATCTATTGCCAAAACGCCATCTGGCAACGTCTCAACCTTAGAGCTATCTTCCTTAACGAAATAAGTCTTATATTCGATAACTTTACCTGTTGACTTGATTGTCACAGTAGGGTTAATGATTTGCTTTGAACAAAGGTCAACCACCGGCTTAACTTCAAATCCGAAAGTAGCCCAAGATAATTCACAATCACCTTCTGGAAGGACAACATCCAATCCAGGGAAGTTATTACAATCCAACGGCAACTGATTCACATCACCGATGATGACCTCAGACGTACAAGTTCTAACTTCATTTACTAACGTTTCTGTCGTATCAGTAAATGTCCACGTGATGGTAGTTTTACCAACGTAATAAGGAGCGTCGAGAGGCTTTCTATCAGAACGAGTTGGCACACCCCAAATCTTTATAGAATCACGGTTCTCATCCAACAAACATGGATGCAAAGCAAATGGTGTTGGCAATTCAACCTGACTTGCTTCTACTGTACACTGTCCTTCTTCCACAGCAACTACAACACTATCAATAGAATCACACTCAATAATCATATCCAAAGAGGTGCGAACTTCAATAGTCTGAACACAAGTATCATTAATAGCCCCTGTGACATCAGTGAAAATCCACATGATTTCAGTTTCACCTATAGAGAATCCTTCACTCATTTCCTTTTTATCAGAACGAACAGGTACACCAGAAATCACAACCGGCTCACCATTTTCATCCTTCACACAAGGATCATTAACCATTGGAGTATCTATCACGAACTCAGTTGGATCTGTAACACCACAATCATCAATGGTATCACGTCTCATTGGAGTCAATGTCTCACAATCCAAGTCAAACTTCTTATTACCCTTCACAACCACATTTTGCTCACACCAAGCAGTATCTTTGAGGTTGAACGGACTTACGAACTGCCAATGGATGGTAGTCGTACCTGTAGGGAACACCTTAGTAGCAAAATCTACAGACAAAGTATCCTTCACGCCATCGACCTCCTCAAAGATAAACGGCACACCTTTGATCACATCGTTCGTACATGGGTCGTTCGCTGTCGGTACTGGAATGCTTGCGGCAGCTCCATCCTCTGCCTCACACTCTCCTTCTTTGGCTACAATCTCAAAGTCTTCCAAAGGTGCAGTCTTACAAGCTGGGTTAAGAGGAATTTGATGATTTGGAATCATAATTTGCTCACAAGAAGCAGAGTTGCCAAATTCATCCGTAAACGTCCAAAGGAATGTTAAAGTGTCACCAACCTTCATAACATAATCATCCTCCAACATTTCCCCACTAAAATGGGTCAAGACACCCAATATGGAATTATTCGTACAAGCATCTACCGCATAATACTTAAGATCAGCGAGCATATCCTTTATGCTTCCGAAGACAATTTCACATTCGCCTTCCTTTGCAACAGGACGTAATGTATCTATAGTAGAACAATCTGGGTTTGGAGCATAGTCATGAATAACATTAACACCATTCAAACATGAATCAGCATTTCCGGCAGCATCTTCAAACACCCATTTGAACAAAGTTACACCCAAAGGTAAATTTTCGGTATTATCCCATGTCGCACCACCATCCAAAGAGGTCGCCACCATGGTGGTGTCATACACCAAGCAATTCTTATCCGCATCCTGTTCCTTGCAAGAAACAGTATAACGATATACCACAGGAGTGATGCTGACAGTATTATCAGAACCAACAACACAAGGGTCTACTACTTTAGGGATCGAAATCGCCTTAATTGCCAAATCTATCGAAGCCTCACAACCCTCATCAGTAGTGATATTGGTTAAAGTTCCTTCTTGACACTCGGTCATAACCAAAGGCACTCTATCTGCCACTTGTACCTCAAAGATACAAGAATCAGAATTTCCTGCTGCATCTGTATAGACGTAAGCGACATAGTGTGGCAATTCTGGCTTTGTTACAGGGAAAGTAAGATCTTTAATTTCATCCTGACCAGTCTCATTGTTTTTCCTGTAAGAGAAATATTTTCCATATTTGTCAACCAAACGAACGATCAATTCTGGATAAATTATTCCATCACAAACGTCATTTACCTTCATCTCTTCAATAGACTTCAGATTCAAATCACTGATACCAACAGAACAATCCGTCGTTGCGTCTACATTTATCAACTTATCGTCAGGACACACGTCTGAGATGTCAGGTGAAATAGTATCACGCACAAATAATTTTTGGAAACACCCCTGTGCATTATTACGGTCATCCACAAATAGCCACATAATCTCGTAATAGCCATCCTTTTTAGGAGCGAAAGAACTTGGCAATGGACTATAAGCTGGCAAATTAGAATAATTCTTGACACCATTTTTATCCACCAAATAAGGGACACCAGTAATCGGTTCAGAACAATTATCTTCAGCAATCAGTTCGTCAAACAAATTTTCAATCTCGCTTATCGAAGCCTCACACTCATCTGCCTCCAAATTATATTTCAAATCTTTTAGATCATCACAATTTGCAAAAACAGGAGGTATCGTATCAACAACTACAATCGGTTGCCAACAGCTATCACTATTACCTGCTTTATCAGTGAACACCCACTTAATAAAAGTAGTATCAATTTTATATGGATCAGTCCACAAATCCTTATTCTCCAATTCAAGTTTGCCCGTCTCTGGGTTACGACGATAACGAGAACCTACACCCTTGACAATAACCTCATCATCAACTCCAGCAGAACAATCAATCTCATTTATCTGAGGAACACTTAAACCTGCCTTAATGACAGCTTCTGCATTGACTTCACAAGAAGAAGCGTCTGTATAAGCCTTTAATGTATCGTAATCACATACCACATTAGGCGCTGTACTATCAACGACATGGATTGTTTGAACACATGTTGCCACATTACCTGAAGCATCAGTAATAGACCATGTGATCGTAGATTCACCATAAGGGAAAGAATTGAAGAACTTATCTCCCGATGTGTTTTGAATATTAGAACCTTCCGGTCTTCTCTCATAGCTTATATTCAATTTCGAAACATCTTCACAATTATCGTATGCCTTAAAATCACTCGGAGTCAACTTTTTCAAACCAACAACCTCAGCTGGAACGACACACTGCGCCCTTGCTGCAAAAACAAAAGGATTCAAGAAAGTATCACAATCTAATTTCGGAGCCGACTTATCGACAACGTTAATTATCACAGAACAAGAATCCAAAGATTTTCCTCCTTCTGTGTCCTCATAGCGATACACCAAACGGTACTTTCCTTTAGATAAAGTCTTAGAAAAAATCTTGCCATCCGTCAAATCGAAATTAAGATCTTTCTTTACTTTTTTGTAGGCACATGCATACTGATGATCAAAGCATTTTGTTCCTCCGTACGCAACACGAGGAATAACAACACGGGTTGCCGCCGTGTCATTTTCAGTGTACTCATTCTGATAAACGCCCAATGAAGTCTCTTTATCATCTTCAATCTGCAAAAACTCTATTTCAAACGGATAACCAATGTAATCAGTAGAATTTGTCAACGAACCCGACAGTGTCAAAATTCTTCCATTTCCACCATCCACATTTATACCCCAAGACTTCCAATTATTTAAAGTAGCAGGAACTTGCGGTGCGGGACCAAAACCTGAGGACTCACCAGCAACCGTATATTCATGGTAAACTGTATCGTTTCCAGCAGGGGGGAAACCAGGTCTTGTTGGTTTTGGTCTAATTTCTTGTCTGAATGCTTTTGCGCCACTCCACAATCCAAAATACTCCTCATCAGTAATCTGACATAAATAATCAACAGTGAAAGCATCCTGTTTGAAGAAGTTTTTTGGATCCATAGGTTTTTTATCATCATAATCCTGATAACGAGTGAAAGGAGGGATCATACCTAAAGTCTCAATGACTTCTGGGAATGAGGAGACCTCAGAACAACTAGTCCATTTTGAAGAAGGCCATGACGATGTTGGAAATTCAAAATAATAACCAATTCTCATCACTGGGAAAGTTGCCGTAGGAACATCTTCCGGTTTGAGTTCATACAATACGTTGCAATCGTCTCCAACCTCCAGAGTAATCTCTTGTTCTTTCAGACATGAAGGTTCTGGCTGTTCAGAAGTTCGCACATAAATAAGTTGGTTACAAGTTCGCTCATTTCCACTTCTATCAACAAATCTATATGCCAAGGTTGTCAAACCGATCTTATATTCAAGCTTCTTCAAATCATCTGTTGATTTAATTGTCGTCTGATCTGCAATGATATTTCCATCCGGGTCGATGACATTCAAGAAGACATCAACATCATTACCACTACAATTATCAACTATATCCTTGCTAGTAATTAATTCAATTGTATCATTATCAAAGGCATCTTTCAACGTTCCCTTATATACCTTATCTCCAATCGTAACATCGCCATACGATGCATAGTCTAAATACTCAGGCAACTGATGGAGGACTTTGTATGTGTTACCATAAACATTGACAGGACGCAAACTTTGACAATCAAAGTCAGGGGCAGTAGAGTCTTTTACAACAAACTCAAACTCACAATCAGCATAGACCCCTGCGTTTTGCAATTTCGCAAAACGCCATCGAATAGTATACTTTTGATCAATATAAAATATTATACTATCATATTTTGCAGGTGGCACATACTCATAATCAGAGTCACTCAAAGAACCAGAGTCTTTAACTTTTGCATAATACACCTTACCAGGAACATTCGAATTTTCTCCCGAACAAGGATCCATTGCATTAGGCTCGCCGACAATCCTGATTAAGCCTGTAACTGACAAACCACATACCGAATCCTCACTTGGCACATAAAACTCACTAGGAACCTCAGGACAGACAATCTCTGGCTTCAAGTCATCGATAACTTTAACAAGTTGGGTACAATAAGCAACATTGGAACCATCACTAAAGCCCCAAAGAATATATGTTTCACCAACAACATAAGGAGCATTTTCATTAACATCCGTTTTAAAATTATTTCTGACACTCTCTAAAGACAAATCACCAATAGCCTGACTAGGATTCTCATACCTACCCAAATACTCTCCTTTTATATCTCCATCAACACCATTTCTATCGGTCAAAATAGGAGCGGTTATTGTCGGTAAAGAGACTCCTCCTGTAGGTGCTTCACACAATTTTTCATCGCTACCCTCAGGTTGAATCTTTGACAAAGAGGTCTCTAATGGATCTATCTCACTACAATCAATATTCGGAGCAGTAACATCTTTAACTACCAAAACTTGATTACAAGGATTAGAAGCGACACCACAACCATTAACCAAAACAAATTCAACCTTGTATTCTCCTTCAGGCAAAACTGCCGGGTCTTCTCCAAAATCCTCTAAGGCAGTATTGAAAGAAGTCGTGTATTTTTTCACCTCTTCTCCAGCTTTAGAAATAGTCACAACATACGCAGGATTCTTTTCACATACACTATCACTATTGAAAGAAGGAACTTTCGGCAAAACGACATTAAATGTACTATCCGTCGCACCCAATTTATATAATAAAGTATCTGCAAGATCCTCACATATAATCTCAGGTTCTCTCAATGGTGCAACATCATACTCTGCAGACACATAAGAAGGACATCCGAAATCCTTGACACTCACCGTAACACCGATTTTATATGATTTAAGCTCACCTGCGCAAGATTCTTCGTTTGGTAAAGCGACCCTCGCAGAGTCAGGATGTCCAACCAATCCACTGGCATTCTCCCACTCATAGACAAATTCCGTTCCCTGAGAATGTACCGTTGCATTTGCTATTATAATCTGATTTTTATCAGAAGGACAAAGCACCTTATCATTTTCAGCAGTACCTTCTGGGTCACCAGTAATCAACTTCAATTCCACATCAGGTGTTTGATGAACCTTCAAATACAATGGTACAGAATCGCCATAAGCATCCCATTCGTATTCACCAGAAGACTGCTGTTTACGTTGCATGGTTTGAACCACCAATTTATAGTCGCCCACTTTATCTTCCTCGTCGAATTTCACGAGAACAGAATCTCCTTTGAACACCCAATCCTTGTCATTATACCTAATTGTATCAGAAATTGTATAATGCAAATTATCGCGAACTAAACTGTCTATATCATTTCCTTGTGCATCCTTTCCTTTAACATAATACAACGCCCAACTATAACGCACATTTTCATTTGGATCTAACGGGTCTACCCAAAACTTTGAATCCATTGGTGCACATATAGTATCACCTTCTCCTGCAATTCTCGACGGAGTTACAGGGTCACAATTGAGTCCGTTGATCTCGAAATAGATGTACTCTGAGTATTTGTCGACTGTAGTGCTATCATATACACGATACTCTACTTTTCCAATATCCTCTACTTTAATTTTAGCCGTTTTTTTGTCCTTACCAGACCAAACAACACCTCCAATTTTAAGTCGTTCCCATGTATTCCCATTTTTATATTCCCAAATGTAATTACTATTATAAGGGAAACCGGCAGCATTAACCAATACAGTCGATCCTAAACAAGCTGGAGATTTATCGTAACATACGCTCATCTCATCAGCAGAGATGTAGTCAATTGCCACATTAAAACACTTTCCCCATTGCTGGAAACCTGTTTGCATCTTAAATGTATAATCTTCATTTCTAAAATCAAATTTTCCATAAAAATTCAAATGCAATCGCACAAGACGACCGCTTTCGATATTACACAACCATTCTCCGATCTTAGTTTCAGAGAATGATTTTTGGGCATGTCCTTTCTTTTTTCCATACTTACTAACCAAAGTATCTCCGTTATCATCATAGATGAACGCAAATTCAAGATTATCGGCATTCTCATAAAAGTTTCCATCGGATCCACTTCCCGTCGCCATTTTTATCAGGGAATTATCGTCACATGAATTACAACCATCTCGCTTTGAGATATAAACCAACTGAGAAATACGATAATTTTTACCATCCCAAACCGCTTCTCTGTCTTTATGTTCACGCTTAGTACTTTCTTTACATACAGCACCATCTTTTTTCTCATGTATGGTAAATTCAAATTCAAAAGGGGTATTTACCATGTCACCATTTTTGTTTTCATCTGTCGATAAGAACCAATAATAATTAGTAAATCCATAATTTCCATTAGGAGTAAGACCTCCCATATACTTAGAGAAATCATTTGATATGGTTCCTGTACCTTGACAAATCATCGTAATATCCGACTCATGGAATTTACTATGAACTTGAGTACGATCACATGCTTCGGATGCTTTAATAGACTCCGATTTTGTAGTATCACCATTTACTATGTTAAAATCCGTACCATTGATAAACTCTCCAGAAACAGACTGATAACAAGCATCTTCACAATCCGCAGAGACTTCTACCGTAACAAAGTTTGTCTCCTCCTTATCCCCATTCGTTGTAACAGCCTTAAAAGTTTTTGCTGTAGTTCCTATCTGAACAGCAGTAACGAAAGTTCCGCTTTTGTCTACAACCGCACGCACCTGAGTCCAACTATTTCCACTATCCGAAGATTCATAAAAGATAACCGCATCGGGAGAGGATGTAAAGTTAGAAGCACGCAACTCGACAGAGTAAGTGGGACAAACACTCGTAGCATCTACTCCATTCACTTTTAACACACCTGTCGCATACACAGCACCGCCCTGCACCGTCAGCATAGCGACTACGGCACAAAGACGAATCCAAAAGTCTTTAAAGAAACTCATTGTTTTCCTATTATTAGTATAAGTCTGTTTCATACGCATATATTTTTTTGTTCAACGCAACTTTTCAGCGAATCGAAATGTGGATACCACCACATTTTTTCTAAAAACTTAACATTTTTTCACACTTTATAAGTTGCATTTTTCCCTATTAATACTTCAATTTAATCTCTCCCCTGCAGCCAAACCGTCTTGCAATATAACTTTCATAAACCAAAACCTGCTTGACAATCAACATCTTACACAGTAGCGCAAAACTCTAATGAGTCCACATACTTGAAGTAGCAAATTTATATTTTTTTTCACTTAAATCAAAGTGTTTCTTTTCTTTTTTTTAAATCAGTCCGCAACTCTTTTCTTGGCATGAAATGGCATAAAATGAATTAACAGAGTCCTCCTTAAAAGATGGCAACACAACACTACACTTTACTGCTTTCTCTTATAGTTCGAAAAAAAAGACGCAATCCCTAAAGAATCACGTCTTTTCAACTATGAAAAACAAAAATCAAATAATCAACATCGCATCGCCATAAGAACCAAACTTATATCCCTCTTTCACTGCCACCTCATAGGCCTTGCTCACCTTTTCATATCCGCCGAATGCTGAAACAAGCATCATCAAAGTGGACATCGGCAAATGGAAATTGGTGATCATCCGGTCTGCCACAGAAAATTGGTATGGAGGGAAAATGAACTTGTTGGTCCACCCATTGAAAGGCTTCACCAATGCGTCGGTTCCGACACTTGTCTCAATCGCACGCATACAAGTCGTACCCACCGCACAGATATGTTTTTTATCTCTCTTTGCACGGTTGATAATCTCTGCTTGGTCTGCTAAAATCTCCATCTCCTCGGAGTCCATTTTATGCTTGGTCAAATCCTCCACATCAATGTTACGGAAATTACCTAATCCCGCATGCATGGTTATATAAGCAAATTCGCAACCCACGATCTCCAAACGCTTCATCAACGTCTTGCTGAAATGCAGCCCGGCTGCGGGAGCGACGACAGCCCCCTCATTTTTTGCGAATATCGTTTGGTACATCTCCTCATCCTCTGGCAACACCTCACGTTTTTCCCTGATGTGTGGAGGCAAGGGGGTCTCTCCCAACTCGTACAATTGCTTGCGGAAATCCTCATAGTCGCCATCAAACAAGAAACGGAGTGTGCGACCACGAGAAGTGGTATTATCAATTACTTCAGCGACGAGAGAATTATCTTCTCCGAAATAGAGTTTATTGCCAATTCTGATTTTTCTGGCTGGGTCTACCAAGACATCCCAAAGCCTCATTGAAGCGTTTAATTCACGCAACAAAAACACCTGAATCCTCGCATTGGTCTTCTCTTTGTTTCCATACATACACGCAGGGAAGACTTTGGTGTCGTTGAACACGAAGACATCTTTTTCATCAAAATACTCTAACAGCTCTTTAAAAATACGGTGTTCTATTTCACCAGTCTGACGATTTAGGACCATCAAGCGGCAATCGTCCCTGTTGGGAGCCGGGAACAAAGCAATCTGCTCATCCGGCAAATCGAATTTAAACTTGGATAATTTCATTCCTCCTTGTTTTTATTATTTGATTCGTCTACTTTATTTTCTTTTTTTTCTCGTTCTAACACTTCGGCATATTGGTTGACCAACTCCTCGAACTGCTCGACGGAAAGACAATCTTCCACCTTCACATCGCCTATTCGGGTTCTTCTCAAAGCTGTCAAATGAGCTCCGCTGCTCAACGCCTCGCCGATGTCTCTCGCCAATGCACGAATATAAGTGCCTTTACTGCACACCACCCTGATGGTAAGAGATTCCCCTTCAAATTCCAAAAGCTCAATTTCGTCAATGACGAGGGTCTTTGGCTTTATCTCAACGGCTTCTCCATTTCTGGCATATTCGTAAGCTCTCTTCCCATTTATTTTCACTGCGGAATATTTGGGCGGAATCTGCTGGATTTCCCCAATGAATTTTGGCAAAACGGACAGAAGCAGTTCTCTTGTTATATGATCCGTCGGATAGGTCGCATCAACCTCCGTCTCCAAATCGAAAGATGGAGTGGTCGCCCCGAGCCTCAACGTCGCAACATACTCTTTTGTCTGGTACTGGAACGACTCGATTTTCTTTGTCTGTTTTCCTGTGCAGACAATCATCACGCCGGTCGCCAAAGGGTCTAATGTACCGGCATGACCAATTTTCACCTTCTTTTGCCCTAAGCGGTAACGCATCAGATTGCGTGCCTTATTGACCAAGTCAAAGGAAGTCCAATGCAATGGCTTATCAAAAAAAAGCACCTCTCCATTCACAAAATCCATCATCCTGCAATCTTAGAGTTTGTCTATGCAAATCACCAACACTCCAACGATGGCACAATAGATGGAGAAATAGATGAGTTTTCCCTTCTTGACAATGTCCAGCATCCACTTACAAGCCAAACAACCAAACACGAACGCCGAAACAAACCCAATAATGAGTGCCATCGGAGAGATTCCTCCGGCTACGGATTCAAAACCATCTTTTGCAACTTTTATGCAATCCAACAAAGCCTCTCCTAAAATGGGAGGTATCACCATCAGAAAGGAGAACTGCGCCAACTTCTCTTTTTTATTTCCCAACAGCAAACCTGTCGCAATGGTTGTACCGGAACGAGAGAGTCCGGGCATCACGGCACAAGCCTGAGACAAACCGATGATGAAGGCATCTTTGTAAGACAACTGCTCTTTCACCCTCGGTTTCGCATAATATGAAAATGCGAGCAAGGCAGATGTGAGCAACAGCATGCAACCCACGATGAACAAGCCAGAGCCGAAAATCTCTTCCACAAAATCTTTGAAAAAGAGACCAACGATTCCAACCGGAATCATCGAGAGCAGAATCAACGACATGTACTTCATCTCCTCATTCCATTGAAATCCATTTTTTATGGATGTCCAGCATCCAGAAATGAGCCATGCGACCTCTTCTCTTAAAATGAACAGGGTGCTAAAGACCGTCGCCACATGAACGACAATCGTAAAAATCAAGTTATCTTCGGTTACTCCGAAAAAATATTGTCCGATGGTTAGGTGTCCGCTACTGCTGACCGGCAAGTATTCCGTCAATCCTTGCACCATTCCTAAGATGAAAGCTTGTAAAGCATCCATTACTTATCCTCTCCTTTCTTTTTAGGATTCCATAAAATGGCGAAAATCTCAAAGAAGAATCCGAACAAAGCGACCATCGGTCCGATAACGATGCGTCGAGTGCTGAAAATCTCTGGATTGAAAGAGACTCCATCTTCACTACCGCCACCTATCATCAGGCAAAAGCCTATCACAATCACTACAAATCCTACCGCCAACAGCAAGAGGTTTTTTTTAGGCAATGCGTACTCCATACTTTAATGTTATTATCTTTAAAATTTCGTTGATATTCTACAATTAGATATAATATAGGTCGTCAGACTTTTTCTTCAAATATTTATTTACCGCGAAGAATGTCGCCACAGTGGTAATCAACAAGCTACAAACCAAAAGTGTCCCGAACAACGGGAGATAGACTCTTGCTTCATGAAGTTGCAAAATATTGAAAGGGAAATCCTCATGGAAGATTTTACTAAGCGTAACAATATAGACGACGGACAGCACGAAAGCGAAAAGCGCAATGTAGACACTTTGCATCAAGTAGGGTCTACGGATGAAGTTGCCAGTCGCACCCACCAATTTCATGGTATGTATCATGAAACGGTCTGAATGAACTAAAAGTTCTATCGTGTTATGAATCAAAACATAAGAGATAAACAACAAAAGGAGTGTCGCACACAAGAAGGCAAATGCGATACGGTTGACATTCCTGACAATGGTATGGATCATGTTTTTCTGGTAATCGACACGATCCACACTATTCAACTGACCAATCTGTTTTGCAACAAAAAGGATGCTGTCATTGTTGGCATACTTTGCATTCACATGTACCACAAAGGAATTGGGCAAAGGATTGTCCTCCGAAAACTCTTCGGGGTCTTCCCCAATCTCATCACAAAGGTCGTTGATGGCCTGTTCTTTGCTAATGAAGGTGACATCCTTGGCGTAAGGCTGTTTTTTTAGGAAATTACGCATTGACTCGATGCTTTCGGGCGTAGTCGGATCATTTAGATAGATCGTGAGTGCGACTTTCTCTAATATCGAGGCGGACATCTCTCTTGCAACATTAGAAAATGCAAGTGTACAACCTAATAAAAACAAAACCATCGACACACTAATCGCCGAGGTGAGTTTTGAATTGAAAAATTTATATATTGCCTTTTTTGCCATATTTAGTTCGAAATCGGGTAAACTAATCCGAATTTTGCGCAAAAAAAAGAAATTTTCACGAAACAAGGAAATTTTTTGAATTTTTTTTATCCCTATTGAATAAAAAACTTTAGGTTTATAGAGCCCTACTTTATTTTTTCATTTCAAAAATTTCCAAATCTCGGATTTTACCGCCATCCACGACAAACCGCATCAATGTGCGGACTTTATGAAAACCAAACGTTCCTGCTGCACCGGGATTGAGGCACATCACCCGCAGTTCCGGGTCGTACATGACTTTCAGTATATGGGAATGTCCGCAGACGAATAGGTTCGGTTTTTCGATGTATAAAAGTTCTTTTATACCGGGAGCGTATTTTTTAGGATACCCTCCGATATGGGTCAATACCACCTTTACCTGCTCGACCTGAAAAATGAGATTTTTTTTATAATGAAGACGAATGTCGGCTCCGTCAATGTTTCCACAAACCGCCCTTATTTTTTTGGTCGGGCAGAACTTCTCTAAAACCTCCAAAGAACCAATATCACCAGCATGCCAAATCTCCTCGCAGTCGGAAAAGAATGTCGCATAACGGTCATCCCAGCAGCCGTGCGTATCAGACAATACCCCCACTCTTAGCATTCCTGTACTGTTTTCTTATTAAGTCCATGACATAATCATTGAACGGTAAACCATATACTTCCCCCATCTTTCTCCCCATCAGCAGAATCTGGGCGACTGCCTGAAAATCACTTGCCGAAACGATTGACTTATATTTCCCGTCATGACCGACCAAACGTAGGTCATAGACATATTCAAAGATGTTTTTTTTGTAGATTCCTCCGTAATTGTAGTTATAAGACTGCCCATAACGTTGAAAAGCGAGACAATATCCTTCTAAGACCAAAGGCTGCCATTTCCCCCACTCCCATTGGTAGAATCGGCACAAGAAACGGCTCTCTTTTGTGTCGGGATCGAACTGAAAAACACGTTTTGTGAAAACCAAAAACAGTCCGACAGCAAGCAGAGCGATTATAAGCGGCACTTCATACATGATAAATTCAAGTATGATATCCCCCCAAGTCATCAGCGACTCCTTATACAACACGGCCTGCCACAACCATATTATGAAAACAGAGAATGCACCGGCAAGCAATATTGCTCCGATTGCAACAATCGCCATGTGGAAATATGCGCCCATATCCACCGAGAGAACATTCGCCCGATTACTATCTTGCGTCGTATCTTGCTTCGTATATTCTTCTACTTCTTTATTCTCTTTCATGTCAATCTTTTCTATTTTGCGTAATTACAAAATCAACTGCAAAAATTCAAGGTGAGTTCTAAAAATTCACCGAAATGAATTTCTCTTCTTATATATCTTTGATTCTTTCGATCAACTCATCACCCAATGCCTTCTTCACCTTTATGTGGCGTTGGACTTCTACGACGAAAGGATTTTGCTCAAACACGCCCCTGACGTTCTCAAAATCTTTTTTCTTCTGCTCCTCATCACCGTCTGCGCCAAACCCTGTACGAGTAGTCAGCGTGAACTCCTTCTTTGCATCTTCGTAAAGCATCTTGTCCAACGAGACAACCGCCTCCTTCCACTCCTTGACAATTCCAATGATGTCCTCAATCGTAAACTCATCAGAGGGTTTGCCCAGTTCTTCCTCTAACTTCTGCACCGCCCAAGTCCACTCATAAGTGTAGTATTTTTGATGAATCTCTGCGAAATAATCGTTCAACTTCTGAATTGAATCGCACTCACCGGACTCAACTTTCTTGATGATTTTTGTCACTTCCGACAATGGCAATATCAAACCAGATAAATCGACCCACTCACCGAGACCGATTTTCGTGTCGGGCTTTAAACGCTCCCTGATCTCTTCAATCGAAGTGAATCGAGTACATTCCAAGCGTTTGATGATGGAATTACCTAAAAATTTCATGATGCCCTTACGATAAAGTTCGATACCTTTTTTCAAAGAAGACTCCTTCATTCGGGTGTTCTGGTAATAGTAGGTAGAACACTCCCTTCCCGAAATACTCTGCAATTCTTTCAGCAAGGAAATTCCCGCATACATCTTCTGTATAGTGTAAGGACTCAACAGGTTATAATTTATCTGATCCAGTTTTTTCGGGTCTTTACGTTTGTCTCGCTTAGGCCATTTTTGAGCATCACGAATTGTACCGACACTTCGCAAATTGGCGGCAGGGACAATGTGGCTTTCATTATTATTCTCTATCAAATATGAGAAAGGCAAATTTGTGGTATCGGGATGCGTGGTATGTCGTCCCATTATCAGGGTGAACGCTCCAATCTTCGCCGGCCAAAGGATGTATGAGTCACTGGTGGTCTT
The DNA here is from genome assembly GCA_937916355.1 of uncultured Bacteroidales bacterium. Classification (GTDB taxonomy): domain Bacteria; phylum Bacteroidota; class Bacteroidia; order Bacteroidales; family Paludibacteraceae; genus UBA1181. Next base: position 33,650 of record CALFTM010000046.1, on the reverse strand, counting down.
AGACCCTCTCTCTACGACTCCTTGGTGTATAGGTCCCAACTTGTACATGTGGTTACTCTGGTTGCTTCCAGAACCGGCATTCAAGAACGAGAACATTCCTGCAATCAGGAGGCTCGACTTATGGTGCGTCACCGTAAATGGCCCTGCAAAGACGGAGGCCGCCTCCCCATGGAAACCTTGACAGTTACTGAAGAAAAGAGTGTCTGTAGCAGAATATTGCTTACCAATCTGACAGGCTTGTCCGACAAAACATCTGTCAAGCATCGCACCTTCGTTCACCTCACTGCCCGATGAGATGATGAAATCCTTCGCAATGACTCCAATGCCTAAATGAACCGGTGCGCTCTCATTACTGTTTATCGAACCATTATTCAACTCCAAACATCCTTTCAGGGTGGCAAATGGCCCTACCAACACATTTTTAATACAACCACAATTTCTTATGATAACGTCATCTCCAATCTCTCCCATATCAGAAGTGATCCTTGACACATAATCCTCAATGATGTTTTGTAGATTTTGAATCAGTTTTGTCCGATGCCTATACAACGCAAGCATATAGGCGACGTGGGCTGACAACTCATTACAAATCGGGACTTCTCGGCCTCCGGCTTCATTCAAAGGGGAGACTTTCACTCCATTTCCAAAAGAACTTTTTTCAAAGACCGCTATCAGATCGACATTTTCAATGATGACATTCCGACCGATTTTATAATTGGAGATAAAGTTACCAATTTTGCAAATGTAAGAATCGTCGCCGACCTCACAATTATGAAGCGTCGCCAAACGGATTCCCGAATGGCGCGGGATTCCGCCCTCCTGAACAAAACTCTTTTTGAAAGCACCTAAACGAATCTTTCCCGAAAAGATCGTATCCGAAACGTATTCTGCTTGAAACTCTGGATGCACCTCGATGTCATCCCAATTTTCAGCCGAACACCTTTGTTGCTTCAACTGAGCAATCTCTGCCTCTGAAAGTTTCCTATATGTCACCATAACACTTTAATTTATTTTTTCATCCCTCCTGATTCTCATCATATACCTGATATAAGAAATCATTATAAGGGAAACGAGTAACATGAATCTCCTTTACCTTTTTATAAAGCAATGACTTGAACTCCTCTAAGTTGGTTCTGTTCTTTGCAGAAATGAAAATACAATTTTCTTGCATCTTCGCCATCCAAGTGTTTTGAAACTCCTCCAAACTGATGTTTTCTCTTGTTTTCGGAGTCAAATCATCTTCCTCTTTCGGTGTGTATGAAAAAGCATCAATTTTATTAAAGACAAGAAGAGTCGGTTTATCCTCACACTGAATCTCCTGCAATGTTTTTTCCACAACCGCAATTTGGTCTTCAAATGTCGGGTTTGAAATGTCTACTATATGAACAAGCAAATCAGCCTCCCTCACCTCATCGAGGGTTGATTTGAAAGACTCCACCAAATAGGTTGGCAATTTTCTGATAAATCCAACCGTATCAGTCAGCAAGAACGGCAAATTTTCGATGGTCACTTTCCTTACAGTCGTGTCCAACGTCGCAAACAGTTTATTTTCGGCAAACACATCGGATTTACTGATTACGTTCATCATGGTGGACTTCCCTGCGTTGGTGTATCCGACGAGGGCGACACGAACAAGTTTGCCCCTGTTTTTCCGCTGAATCACTTTTTGTTTGTCAATTGATTTCAGTTCCTCCTTCAAAAGGGCGATTTTAGTCAAAATGATACGGCGGTCGGTCTCAATCTGCGTTTCACCGGGTCCGCGCATTCCAATACCACCACGTTGTCGCTCCAAGTGAGTCCACATTCCTGTAAGTCGAGGCAAAAGATACTTATACTGCGCAAGTTCAACTTGAGTCTTCGCGTGAGAAGTCTGCGCTCTTTTCGCAAAGATATCCAATATGAGGCTGGTTCTGTCCAGAATCTTCACACAAAGTTCCTTTTCGATATTACGAAGTTGCTTAGGAGAGAGTTCGTCATCAAACAACACAAGACCGATCTCATCTTCCGTCTCCTCCCTCTCTTTTATATAATCCTTAATCTCCAAAAGTTTTCCGGGACCTACAAAAGTATTGGCGTTCGGATAGTCCAAACGCTGCAAGAATATTTTTTGAGGGTGCGCCCCTGCAGTCTCCGCAAGGAAAGCAAGTTCCTCAATATACTCTTTTTCTTTCTGCTCATTCTGCTGCGGAGTGATAAGACCGACCAACACAGCCTTCTCCTCGTATATCTCAGTTTTTACGTTTTGTCCCATTCTATAACTTTTTCTAAATTGCAAAAAAGGTGGATAAAGCAATCTTCTTCACCACCTTTTCATTATATCATTACTCTTGAGAATTTTTCACAGCCTCTCGGATTTTCTCCTCTATCTCAGCTGCGAGTTCGACATTATCACGAATCAATTCCTTTGTTGCATCACGTCCTTGAGCTAACTTCGTATCTCCATAGCTGTACCAAGAACCGCTTTTCTTCACCACACCAAACTCAACACCCAAATCTACAATCTCTCCACAATGCGAGATTCCTTCTCCAAACATTATATCAAATTCCGCCTTGCGGAAAGGGGGAGCGACTTTATTCTTCACCACCTTCACTCTCGTCTGGTTTCCTATCACATTATCGCCCTCTTTCAACTGACCAATCTTGCGAATATCCAAACGGATTGAAGCATAGAATTTCAAGGCGTTACCACCGGTAGTAGTTTCCGGATTACCAAACATCACCCCGATTTTATCTCTCAACTGGTTGATGAAGATACAGCAAGTATTAGTTTTATTTATGCTACCTGTTAGCTTTCTCAAAGCCTGAGACATCAGACGGGCTTGAAGTCCCATTTTCGAGTCACCCATATCACCTTCGATCTCAGCTTTTGGAGTAAGGGCAGCCACTGAGTCAATCACCACAATATCGAGGGCAGAAGAGCGAATCAAAGAATCGGCAATCTCCAAAGCCTGCTCTCCATTATCGGGCTGTGAAATCAAAAGGTTCTCGACATCCACGCCCAACTTTTCTGCATAGAAACGGTCAAAGGCATGCTCCGCATCAATGATTGCCGCAATACCGCCCTGACGCTGCGCCTCGGCAATGGCATGAATCGCCAATGTAGTTTTACCAGAAGACTCCGGCCCGAAAATTTCGATGACACGTCCACGAGGGAAACCGCCAACACCTAATGCAAGGTCTAACCCTAAAGATCCCGTCGAAATGACTGGCACCTCCTCAATCTTATTATCGCCCATCTTCATGATGGTTCCTTTACCATGATCTTTCTCGATTTTTTCCATAGCCAGTTGAAGAGCTTTCAACTTATCGCTTGACGGTTTTACAATTTCTTCCATTTGAATTATTGGTTTATTGTTTATAAATATAACACTCACAAAGGTAGATATTTTTTTTAACGTTTACAATATCAAACCGACAAAATATTCCGCCATTCTCTTCGGCTCGATTATTTTGCCTGCGCCCTCCTGAGTAAGGAATCGTTTAAAAACAAGAAAAGGGGAGCACTTCACTCCCCTTTTATATCCTGAACATCGCAAAAGATTAGTTTCCTAATCCTTGTTGCATATTCATTTGATTTGCTTGAACAGCCTTCAACACCTTGATTCCCAATTTTCTTTGTACCAACGGAGTCGCATCAATTGCACTGTTAGATTTGAATTGAAGCGTATTCAAATCGAAGATGTAGAGGAATCCCTCTTCATTTCCCACTTCAAGGATTGCCTTACGAAGTTTCTCCAAAATTGGGACTTGCAACTGTTGTTGTTTTTGTTGCAAAGAAGCCTGAGCTTGCTGATAGTAGTTTTGCATTCTCACTTGCAATGTCTGCAACTCCTCTTGACGATTCTTCGCAATCGTCTCATCCCAAGTCTTTTCACCCTCTTTATACTCTATGAGTTTTTTTGTGTACTCATCTTCCATTTTTTTCACTTCTGCCTCATGCATACGAGCAGATTTTTGAATTGCAGAATCAGCCTCAACAGTCTCCGGCATTGAAAAGAACAATGTCTGGACATCCACATACCCTAATTTAACATTTGCATTTTGTGCGCTAACCGCAAACGGCAAAACACACAAAAGAAACAATAAAAAATTTTTTCTCATTTTTTTTGAACTATTTAGTTAATTTCATTTTGATTTTCTAAAACACGAATATCTCATCATTGTTTTGCATAACCTAATTTCTCCAACACCTCATCGCTGATGTCAATTTTCGGAGAAAAATAGATAATGTTAGCACTGGAAGAACGTTCCAAAACGACCTGTACTCCTTTGGTGTCCGCAACTTGTTTTACAGCTACATAAACCTCGTCTTGAATAGGCTTCACCAAACTGGTGCGTTTTTGATAGAACTCACCCTCTGGGCCAAAATATTTACGTTTCAAATCGTTCGCCTCTTTCTCCTTTGCGACAATCTCATTCTCTTTTTTCACCTTCATTTCGTCAGAAAGGAAAACGACCTCCGTCTGATAGTTTTTGTACATGATTTTTGCCTCTTCGTTTTTTGCCTCAACCTCTTTCTGCCACTTCTCTGAAACTTGTTTCAATTGCTCGTTTGCAGATTCATAAGCAGGGACATTTTTCAAAACGTACTCCATATCTATCACAGCCACTTTTTGAGCATGAGCGACCATTGCCAAGCAGAATGCCACTCCTAACAAAAATACTTTTTTCATATCCTTAAACAATTTAATGGTAATATAGTTAATTAACACATTTTTCTATCTCATCAGAACTCCTGTCCGATCACGAAATGGAAGTTATGACCGCCCTCTCCAATATCATAAGGCTCATCAAATCCATATCCCCAATCAACACCAATCAAACCCAGCATAGGGAGGAAGATTCTAACACCCAATCCTAAGGAACGCTTCAAATCAAACGGATTGAAATCCTTGAAGTCCGTCCAACAATTTCCGGCATCCGCGAACGCCAACACATAAATTGTGGTGGAGGTTTGTAGCATCAAAGGATACCTCAACTCAAGGGAGAGACGAGAGTAAATGTTTCCTGCGTCCCTACCAGTCACAGGGTCTTCTGGCGTAAGCGAACCGTTTCCGTAACCACGCAACTTCACCGCTGTCGTCGCATAAGTGCTGCTATATCCAGTCATACCATCACCACCGACGTAGTAACGTTCAAACGGAGAACGACGGTTTTTATTGTAGTATCCGAGGAAACCATACTCCAAGCGAGTCATCAAAACCAGCTTCTGGTCTGGTGTCAACGGTGTAAAAGTCTGCCCTTTCAACTCGAATTTGTAATACTCCACCCAATTGTAGAGTTCTTGCTGCATATCGTAATATTCAGCATCTGTCAAGCCTCTATGTTCCAACTCCTTATTTCCATTTCTATAGCGGGTCACCAAATCGTCTACCCTGCTATTATCCTTGAACAATGAATAAGGAGGGGTCAACTGCGCCATGATGGAGAACTTGGAACCTCTACGGGTATAGTATGGATTGTCCAAAGAGTTACGGCTCCATGTTGCAGAGAGACTCAAATTGTTCGCATGACCATCCGAGATGTCGAGATAACTCCAATTCTGCAAAGAGTAGTGGCGATACGAAAGTTCCCCGTAAATCGAGAAATAATCATCTGGCCAACTCAGACGCTTACCGATACCGATAGAACCTCCGAGCGTCATGATATATTTGTCGGGATCGGCAGCGGCGGCATAGCTATACGAGTAGTTGTCGTAATAGAGACTGTTATAATAGTTGTCTGAATAGTACTGACTGTTCACACCAGTCTGCTTTGACCAATAAATGGAAGTCGACAAGTTTGTCGGACGGTCTCCTCCCAACCAAGGCTCGACAAACGAAATACTTGCAGAAGTATAATAACGAGCATTCGTAGAGAATGAGAGTGCCAAAGTTTGTCCGTCTCCTTGTGGCAATGGCTTGTAAGCATCCTTGTTGAAGATATTCTTCATGGAGAAGTTCGTGAAACGGAGTCCCAAAGAACCTGTCACACCCGTTTGTCCCCAACCGAAAGACAATTCAACTTGGTCGTTCTTCTTCTGTTCCAAATTGTAGATAATATCCACAGTTCCATTTTCCGGATTTGGTTCAGGTCGGATGTCCATCGTCTCAGGATTGAAATGCCCCGTTGCCGCCAATTCTCTGGCAGAACGTTGCAAATCAGACTTACTAAACAACTGTCCCGGTTTTGTCCTCAACTCACGACGAATCACATGCTCATAGATCGACTCATTTCCAGTTATGACAATATTGTTGATTACCGCCTGCTGTCCTTCATAGATACGTAATTCCACATCAATGGAATCTCCTTCCACACGCACCTCTACAGGCTCGACATTGAAAAAGAGATAACCATTATCCAAATAGAGATTGGACATTGCATCCTCATCCACCATCAAACGGTCGTTCAACATCTTCTGATTGTACACATCCCCTTTTTTTATCCCCAAAACCGCAGACAACTGGTTACTTGAGTAGACTGTATTTCCCACCCATGTAATGTCTCGGAAGTAGTATTTCTTTCCTTCATAAAAGTTCATGTAAATGTCAACCCTGTTCTCTTTTTCAGGATAATCCACGACACTGTCACTTACCAGATAAGCATCACGGAAACCAAACTCGTTGAACTTATCAATCGCCAAAGACTTGTCGTTTTCATACTCCTCTTCGATGAATTTCTTTGTCTTGAAGATGGTGACGAGACTCTTTTCCTTAGTCTTTTTCATCGCACGTTTTACCTTCTTTTCCTCCATCTGGTTCAATCCACTCATGTAAATTTTGTGGACTTTTACTTTTTTGCCTTTTTCCACATGAATGGAAACGAGAGAGTTTTGCGGATTCTTCGTATCAGGTTTTGCCAAAAGGGAGACTTCCGCATTACGATAACCTTCATTTACAAAATGTTTCTTCAAAAGAGTCTGTGTTCGAGCAATCAGGTTGGGAGTCAATTGTCCTCCTTTACGGATAGGAATTTCCTTCAAAAGATCCTCCCTATCTTTCTCCTTCACGCCGGTAATTTCGATGTCAGAGATTCTATCCTGCGCCTTCAAATTGATGTCCAACCAGATTTTTTGACCTACAACCTTGGTCGCACTAATTTTCACATCAGAAAAAAGACCTTGCTTCCAGAAACGCTTCACAGCCTTACTGATTTGGTCGCCGGGAACTTTAACTTTTTGTCCTTTTGACAAACCAGAATAACTGATAATGACAGATTTATCATAGTTACAAGTTCCACTAACCGTAATATCAGCGATTTCATACGTTTGCGGAGCATCCGTGTAGTTGAAGCTCGGTACATAAGCAGCCTCCTCAGCAACAGACGTTGATGCTACACCACCCTCTTCTTTCACCACTGCGACTGTATCCGAAGGTACATCCGCAACAATCTGCGCCGCACTAAAAGAGAAGGATAGTAATCCTAAAATCAGCAAACAATATTTTTTTAAATCACCCATCATCAATATTTTGTACTTTATAAAAACGAATGGTTATGCTTTTTGAACCTGCTCACTTGTTTTTCCGAATCGGCGTTCTCTTCTCTGATAATCCAATATCGCCTCGTAAAACTGCTCTTTTTTGAAGTCAGGCCAACATAAATCACAGAAATAGAGTTCCGAATAAGAGAGTTGCCAAAGAAGGAAATTACTAATCCTCAATTCCCCACTCGTACGAATCAGGTAATCTGGATCTGGCATCTCCTTGGTGGTCAAATACTGTGAGAAGAGTTTCTCATCAATATCAGAAACGGAGAGCTTTCCATTCTTCACATCCTCCGCTATCAATTTTGCGGCATTGGAGATTTCCCAACGAGCAGAATAACTCAAAGCCAGCACCAATTTCAGTCCTGTGTTTTGAGCGGTCTCGTCCATGGCGTGTTGCAAGTTCTCGCGGGTCTTATCAGAAAGACGCTCCATATCTCCAATCACCAACAATCTGACATTATTTTTGCTGATTTTTCCGATATGTGTGCGCAATGTTATCGAAAGGATCTCCATCAAAGCATCCACCTCCGCCTGAGGACGATTCCAGTTTTCCGTAGAAAAAGCATAAAGCGTAAGATACTCTACACCCAATTCAGCGGCAGCCTCCGTCACTTTATCCACAGAGTCTACCCCCTCTTGATGTCCGAACACACGCTCCTTGCCATGGCTCTTCGCCCAACGGCCATTACCATCCATGATGATTGCGACGTGCCGAGGGATACGGGTCATGTCTAACAACTCCTTTATTGAGGTCATATTCCTATCTATATTTTCTTCTTTCTTCATTTCTTCCTACCTTTACGATATGTATGTTTGAACAAACTAAAATTTCATGACACGACAAGCACCTTTCCTTTGAATCAAATCAACAGAGAGGAACAAAAATGCACATGAATAGTAATCGTTGTTCTTAATCCATGAACGACCGGTATTGTACGGGTCATTCAAAATCTTGTTGGTTGGGTCTGTCACATCAAAATCGTCGACAAACAGTTTCCTTATCGACCACTCCACTCCGATGTTAAGACGTTCACACAACTTGAACTTATATCCCGCACCAAAAGTAAAACTAAAGGTGTGTTTATTACCCGACCAATGCTGATAAATGGTAAAACCCGGACCGACAAGGATATAAGGGGAGTGCCTCTTTGTCTGTCTATCCCAAGAATCCATACCATATTTATTGAAATTATGCTCGAAATGGAGTCCTATATCCCAAAATTTTTGGTCGAACGACACCTGCTGACCTTTCGGCAACAAATTGTCGAAATCTCGCGTGTCACCAGAAGCTCCACCTCTAATCACATTCAACTTCACCATGAAACGGTCTGTAAAATGGGCTCGAATCAAACCTCCAAAAGCCAAATGATTGTTTTTGAATATCTTGGTAGAATTAGCATCCCCATTATAATAGGAACATCCGCCCAAAACTCCAATCTCACCCAAATAGCGTTCCTGTGCAGAAACAGAAAAGGCAGACAACAAAAAAGCCGCCACCGATAATATTTTAACAAAAATAGGTTTTATATACATCACAAAATCTCAACCTCAGTTTAAATTCACATATAAGAGAAAACGGATAAGATGTCCATTTATTATGCAAATCCTCCGAATCCCCTCTATTTTACGTCTCACCTCACACTTTTCTTGCAAGTCTACCGCAAAATACCTGCAAATTTACAGAAAATATTTCGATGCATTCTAAAATTCATAAAAAATAATTATTTCACAAGTGGCACAAATGCATATTTTTTTCTCTTAATGCTGCTCGACAGAGCAAAAACTTCATCTGCATAGGACAATTATGAGGTAATCCTACAAACGCAACAAAGAGGCCACAGAAATCATGCAGCCTCTTTATTATTATATAGAAGGGGTTAATAAAATGAAATTTTAGCACCCACCAATAATGAACAACAAGTTACTTTGCGTCCCATCCCAAAGCAGAGGCACCCAACACCGCAGCATCAGCCTCCTTCATGCCTGAAAGCAAAATCTTAACCTTGTTTCGGAAAATAGGCATCAAGTTATCTTCCATCGCCTGACGCATCGGAACTGTAAGGAGGTCACCAGACTTTGCCAATCCGCCAAACAACACAATTGCTTCAGGACTGCTAAACTTAACGAAATCTGCCAAAGCTTGTCCCAAAACCTCTCCCGTAAAAGCAAAAATATCTTTTGCGATAGTGTCTCCTGCAACTGCTGCATCATACACATCTTTAGAAGTGATTTGCTCTGCAGGGATTTTGCGAAGCAAAGAGTCTTCATTTGCTCTCTTCTCCAAAAACTCGCGTGCCGTACGTGCGACACCCGTAGCAGAGGTGTAGGTCTCCAAACAACCTTTGTTTCCACATCCACAATCTCTTCCATCTCGCTTAATGATGACATGTCCCAACTCACCTGCAAAACCGTCGTGACCGTAGATCAACTGACCATTCGCAACTACTCCACTACCAACACCAGTACCCAATGTGATCATGATAAAATCTTTCATGCCACGAGCCGCACCATAAGTCATCTCTCCAATTGCGGCAGCATTCGCATCGTTAGTCAATGCTACAGGAACACCCAAACGGGAAGAAAGTTCTTTTGCAAATGGAACAATACCTTTCCACGGAAGATTCGGAGCATGTTCGATATTTCCTGTGTAAAAATTTGCATTAGGAGCTCCTACTCCCACTCCTTGGATTTTATCCATTCCACAAGTATCTTCCACCAACTTCTTGATTCCGGCACACAAAGCATCTGCATACTCCTCAAAAACCGGATAAGACTGGGTCTTGATGGATGAAGAGGCTATCACCTCGCCGTCTTTACTTACTATTCCGAAAACGGAATTTGTTCCTCCAATATCAATACCCACTACATTGGGCTTCATATCGTTTTTCATATCTCTATAGATTAAGTTATTATTTCAATTAGTTTTTCTTTTTCCCATAAGAACTTCCCACGAATCCGTACCAGACAAGGTATAGGTAACAGAGGATCGGGAGGGCAAAGGAGTAGGTCAAACTTCCTATGCAGTCAGCCAAAAGTCCCTGCAGAGGAGGCAACGCAGCACCTCCCAAAATCATCATCACCAATAACGAAGAACCTTGTGAAGTATATTTCCCCAACCGGTCAATCGCCAATGTGAAAACATTTGAGAACATGATGGAATTAAACAGACCAACTGACAAGATCGACCAAAGGGACAAGCCTCCGTCTGAGGTTAGCATAACTCCCAAAAGTAGTATGTTCACAATGGCAAAGAGTCCCAATGTCCGAGAAGGGTCGGACTTCGCCAAAATGAAGATGAAATAGTTTAGCACCACAGCAATAATGAAATAGAACACTTCATGCGACAACAACATCGAGGCAGTCTCCTTCATATTTAAATCCAAAGACATTCCAAACGCCCAAGAAATCAACATGAATGCAAGAATCGAAAGAACCGCCATCATAGAATATTTCAAATGACTCTTCATCTTACTCATAGAGAAAGAACCGACAAAACGGCCAATCATCGCACCACCCCAATAGAATGCGAGGAAAGCACTTGCCTCTTGTGCTGAAAACTGGTAGTTCTCCTTCATATAAACGACAAGATTGCTTCCAATGGTAACCTCCGCACCCACATAGCAAAAGATTCCTAACATACCGAACACAAGGTGTGGATGACGAAGTGCGCCGACACGACTCAAGTTCTTCTCCTCAGCCTCCGGCACCACATTAGGAATTTCCGCAAAGAAGATCACCCCTGCCAACACAAGCAACAAACTGGCAAGGAAAAGATAAGGAATCTGCACCGCATCCGGAGTACAAGCATCGCCTTGAGGTTCGCCTCCTGCCATCAAATTAAAGATCACATATCCTCCAATAATCGGAGCCAATGTAGTTCCCAACGAGTTGAACGCCTGCACCAGATTCAACCGACTAGAAGAGGTCTCCGGCGTACCTAAAACAGCGACCAAAGGATTTGCCGCAATCTGCAAGAAGGTGAAACCTGCCCCTAACAAAGTAAGAGAGAATAAGAAAAAGACAAATGTAGGATTCTCCGAACTTGCCTCCAAGAAAATAAAAAAACAGGCAATGGCAGATATGATCAACCCCAATAAAATGGTGTTTTTATATCCTATCTTCAATATCGGATCTCCCAATGTTGCGGATATGACAAAATAGATGAGTGAAACAATGAAGTAAGAGACAAAAAAAGCGAATGACACCAAATTGCTCTCAAAATAGTCCAATTCAAATATCTCCTTGAGATAAGGAATCAAAATGTCATTCAGACAAGTGATGAATCCCCACATGAAAAAGAGAAACGTGAGGGTCATCAAAGGGAAAACATAATTTTTCTTTACGGTCTCCATAATGTTCAGCTTTAGCAATTAAAAATCTATTTGTATTTTAAAATTGAACCTCCTACCAGTCAGGTAATTAGGAACGGCATACTGAGAGCCAGAAGCGTCCGCCACCCAATAATAGGAGTTCACATTCTTAATGTTCAGCAAATTAAACACATCTAAATTGAAAGACAAAACTTTCATCCATGAAAAAAACTTTTTTTCCATGATTTTATCCACTCCTTTCCTCAAATGGAAAAATGCGCCAATATCCACTCTTCGATAATCGTTCATCCTAAAAGCGGACTTATTGATTTCGTCGCCTTGCGGGCCAAAGGGCAAACCGTCTGCCCAGATCAACTTCAAGTTGAATTTCAACTTGTCGAAACCCGGGAAATAGTCTTGAAAGAACAGCGAAATATTGTAAAGCTGGTCGGTCGGTCGGTAAATGTACCCCTGTCCGTCCCCATAGATATTTTCCATCGTCCTCATGAACGATAACGAAATCCAAGAATCAGTACCCGGTACAAACTCACCAAACAACTTCAAATCAGTCCCGACCGCAAAACCATCCGCACAATTCTCTCCTCTATAAACAATCTGAGTATTGTCCACTTTGTAAGGATTTATCCTGTCTATGTATTTTCCATAAAGTTCCACGGAAAATTTGAAAGGATTATTTTTCACTTTAAAATAGTAGTCGGATGCCATCAGCAATTGGAAAGAACGTGGTGACCTCACCTTGTCATTCAGTGTAATCGTACCATTCCCGTTCTCATCAACGACTATCTTTTTTATCTCTTTGTAAAATGGAGACTGGTAATATATTCCTGTTGCCACACGTAATCCCCAATCCGAATATTTAGAGGGGAAAAATGCGGCGGAAAGACGTGGACTCAGCAAAAACTCATTATTGAAACTCCAATAATTGAATCGCAAACCTCCCGTAAGCACCACCTTACCTTTCAATCCATTTCGGGTGAAAACATCTTGTACATAACCAGAAAACCTCATCGTACGCAAATCATGTTCACCGGAAAGATTTTCATACAAAGCGAGATAGTGGGGATTTAAAGGGACTGAATATCCGGCAGAATCTCTTTTCTCCCACTCTTCGGTTTTATCATCAATCAACTCTCCTTGTACAGTCAGACCATAAGAGAACTGATTGAACGGCAAATGGTGTTTACCTAAAAAGGAGAGGTTCATGACAGTAGCCCCCAAACGATTGCGCGCATGTTCGTGATATGAACCAACCCCTGACGCGGCATCAATCAAAGCGGAACCGTCTCCCGATGTCTCACTCAACCAATACTCGCCACTGATGTCATACGAAACTTTCTCTGAAGTATGGAAAGCCGATGTCAATAAATTAAATTCGCTTTTTTCGTCAGGCTTATATTTTAAAGAAAGAGAACCAAAATAGGTTTGAAACAAATCCTCTTCTTTACCATCGAAATAGACTGTAAAATTCTTCACATCACTCATCGTTCCAAACGAGGTGCTTCGACTGACGGGTTCAAAGCGATAATCGTTCCGTGAGATATTACCCAAAAAAGAGATTCCCCACTTGTCTGAAAAATCATAAGACAAACAGGTCTGATAATCAATGAAATTAGGATCATACTCTGCTTCCGTCTCCAAAGCCCCTAACATATAAGAGGAGGATTTATAGCGAAAACCATGCATCTGAGAAAACTTCTCGGTGGAGTGTCCTATGTATGCGGTAGCTCCTAAAAAACTAACTGACGCTGACCCCTCAAACTTAGTTGGTCGCTTATAGCGTATATCCAAGACAGAAGACATTTTATCTCCATACTCCACACTAAAACCTCCTGAGGAAAAAGAGACTGACTCCACCATGTCGGGATTTACAAAAGACAACCCCTCTTGTTCCCCTGAACGTATCAAAAGCGGACGATAGACCTCTATCGAATTGACATAAACACTATTTTCGTCGTAATTACCGCCACGAACAGAATATTGTGAACTCAACTCATTGTTCATCGATACTCCTGCCTGAGTAGAAATCAAAGCCTCAATACCTCCTCCGGAAGCATCCGGCATAGTCCGTAACTTATCTACATCTAAAAAATCGACCGAACTCTCCTGCTTACGATAAACCCTCACCTCCTGTTCTTGGAGCAGTTCATTTTTTTCGGACAACTGAATATAGAAAGAGTATGAATCGGAGTCGTCCAACTGCTTTTCTTCATCTTCAAACCCCATACTTGAAAAGACCAAAACGGAAGTGTCATTGGACAATTGAAGAGAGAACTCAAATTTGCCATTTTCATCTGAAACTCCACCTTGTGTTGTACCTTTCAAAATGATAGAGACATTCGGGATAGGTTGACGAGAAGCATCCACGACCGTTCCCGAAACCGATACGGTGCGGGCAAACACGTTCCCCCAGAAAAGGAACAGGGTGAAAAATATGATATGAAAACGAACCCAACGCATCTACACTCCTCTATCTAATCATTTTTGGAAAAATTCTTGTATAGTATTGGGTCGTTCGCCAATGCGCCAATTGAAGCCTTTTAAGAAACGCTCATCTTCTGGTACTTTATCAGGAGGGAACATGGTTCCTTCTGAATCAGGTGTCATCAATATCTTCTGCAATTTATTCCGCTTAGTGAAAATAGACATCTGCGGACCAACCGCCTTATTCATTCCGACCAATAATCCATCATTATCCTTTGAATAATAGATAGACCTCGCATCACCCAACAGGTCGATTCTTTTTAAGCGGTTCATCTCCAAGAAAGCATCTGCCTTTTTCCCCGATAATTGATTAAATAAACTATCTCCTTCATCCGCAATAATGAGCGCATTTTTAGGGATATGTATCCTATCCACTTTTTTATCTTTTTGAAATATCTCTATCACACCCTCTCCTGTCAATTGGTTGACCTCCGACCATATTACAGGATCGACATACATTCTTGCCATAGAATCCTGTGCAAAATAGACCAAGGAGTCACACTTCCCTTGCATATCTGAATTAAAAAACCACACATTATGGTAAGCCCTGAGTTCCCGACGGACAGAATCAATCTCACAAACATGCAATAAATCTGCCTTCAAATAGAGGCTATCTCCACTGGAATAATCAATCGCATAAGGATGGTCCATCACCTTTGCGTAAGCAGGTGCGGTGCTATCACACTCGATATACTGTCCACGCACGATCATCTTCTGGACACTATCCTGCACCTCCGCATTTACGAAAGCCTTCACCCAACCAGAATGCGCATCAAACCATATCGAATCAGCCGTCATCCTCTTTCCTTTTTCATAATGTATCACCGAGCGATTGTAGAGACGACCCTCATTTGTGTTGGTATAAATCCAACCTTTGGAAGTGTTAACACGATATTTTTGTCCTCTCACTAATGACGGGCCCAAAAGAGTCGCCTTGCCCATCCCTTCACTATAACGAAGAGAATCCGCATAAATAATATACTGCGGATGTTTCAAAACGACCGTATCCTTAAAAAGATAAGATTTACTTTCCGTATAATAATAACCCTGATAGGAAGTCAGGTTATAATTGGAGTCGACCACCTCACCCCCACCGTAATAGTAACCATAATTTTTATTTCTGAAATAATCCAAAAAGCGAGTTTTCAGTGTGGAGGACTCCGATGTCAGCACGACATTTCCGCGCACTCTCATAAGCGTAGTCTCTCCATCATAAAAAACGCTATCCGCCGTCATGTTCGCTCCCGAGGCCTGATTCACACGCACATTACCAAAAGCGTCAAACGAGTTCACACCACCCTCATAAAAATAGGCACTATCACAATACATCAAAACATCATCATGACGGAAACGAACATTTCCTCTCAAAATCTGATAAGAACGTCCTCCTTGCTTATCGTACGCAAGCTCGTCGCACTGCTCCAACAGGACAGTACGCTTATTCTGCGCTTGCATAGAAGTTAATCCTAAACAAACAATCAAGAAAAATAACGTTCGTATTTTCCACATAATATAATTCGCTTTTGTTATAATCACTTCACCCAACCCGGATATTGGAAACTGCAATTACGCCATTTCTCATCAATTCTAACGTAAATCTGCTTTTGCTTCTCCTTAATCCACCGATCCAACACCTCCGCATTTTTCTTCGCCATATAGACATTCCTGATCTCCATATAATCAGACTCTACTGTGGCCTTATGCGGTTTGATGAGTTTTTTCACTTTCGCAATGGCATAAACTTCCTTGCCTTTAGGGTCTACCATAGTGAAGACATCAGAGATTTCTCCTTCTGATAATTGATAGACATTCCGTCCCACTTCCGCCGGCAAATCCTGCATTTCAAAACGAGAAGAACCTGTCTTCATATTCGTCATCAACCCCTCACTATTTTTGGTACTCTTATCCACAGAATACAAAGTCACGGCATTCTCGAAAGAGACCTCTTTCTCCTTGATGGCCTTCAAAACACTGTCTGCACGCAATTTGGCATTATTCTTCTCTTCAAAAGAGACTTTAGGCTTCATCAATATGTGTCGACAATTTACCTTTTCTCCTTGTTTTTCAATCAACTGAATAATATGATAACCAAATTCAGACTCTACAATTTTAGAGACCCTCTGATTATCGGACAATGAAAAGGCAACGTTTGCAAATTCCGGCACCAACTGACCTTTGCCCATGAACCCCAACTCTCCTCCATGTTTGGCGGACTCGGTATCTTCCGAATATAGAATTGCCAATGTAGAAAACTCTGACTCTCCTGAATCTATCCTTTTCTGGAAATCCCTCAATTTCGATTTCACCTCATCAATCGACTTTTGGCTAACCTCTGGTTCGATTGTGATAATCTGCACCTCCAACTGCAACGGTACAGTAGGAATACTATCAGAAGGAATAGAATTATAAAAATCAGCCACTTCCGCTGGCGTAATCTTCACATTGCTGACAAGCTTACGTTGCATCTGCTGAATGATTTGCTGGCTGGTTACCATATCAGTCAACTCCTCTCGCAAATCAGCAACCGGCTGACCGAAATATTCTTCCAATTTCTCCTTTGAACCAATCTGACCGATGAGATAATTGATTCGCATATCCACCTGAGAGGCGACAGATTTCTCATCTGCGAAAATACTATCAATCTTGGCCTGATCCAAGTAGAGCTTCTGCAACGCAATCTGCTCTGGAATCACGCAGTAAGGGTCTCCCTCAATCTGTGTCCCTTCATATCTCAGACGTTGTCGGAATTCCTCCACGTCCGACTTCATAATCGCCTCGTCACCAACTACCCATGCTACTTCATCAATGATATTTGACTGGGCGTAAATTGTCCCCAATGGGGCCAAAAGAGATAAAAGAGAAAATATTTTCTTATACATAGTAAAACACTTTACATTCTTAATCAATTAAACCGTTTTGCATCTCCTTTCTTGATACCCGACTCATAGAGGTTTCTTCTGAAATTGAGCAAAAACTCATTCTTATTCTGCTCCATCAAAATCGAACGGATACGATTCTTTGCATACTCATAAGGTTGCAGGTCTCCCGCCTCCTTATACTCATTCACGAATAAAAAAACGGTATGGACAGAGTCTGCTAACGTACAAAGTTTCCCGTTTTGGAGTTTTTTTTCAGTTATCATCAGAGGAGAATTTTTCTTCACTTCAGAAATCGGCACCCAACTATCGACAAAATAATCAAACTTCGCAGCATTCTTCACGCTCAGCGAAGCGATGAGATCAATGTTATCTTCACTCGGATTCAACATCAAAGACTCCAAAACATGGAGGTCTGGCGCATTCGAGTATGCAACCAACAACATCCCCTTCATCAAAGACTCCGTCAGACCAAAAACTTGCGGATTCTCCTTGTAGAATTCCTTCATCTTCTCTTCCGAAAGTTTATCTCCCAAATGTTCATTCACCAACTGCAGTTCATACTCGTAAGCAACCAAAGAACGTCTATAATTCTCTACTAAAGAATCTACATAATGCAGATTTCCCAACTCCGCTGTTGCTTTATCGTATAGCAGACGACTAACGATCCAATCCTTAATGAAATTATCCACCATCAAAAGACTGTCGCCATCATCCAAACCTTCAAAATTCAGACTCTTTTTAATGTCTTCCAAATATAGGTTCTGTTCTCCGACTACCGCAATCACATTCTTTGGCTCATCTTTTTCCCAAAACCGCCAATTGATGTCAGCATCACAAGATACCAACATCAACCAAAGGGGAAAAACGACAACGAACCATTTATATTTTTTCACCACAGCTCCTTAGTTTTTGGCTTATTTTATTGTTTTTAGCACCTCTTTATTCACTGTCACTTTATATTTCTCTCGAAGAGACTTCACCCACTCTTTCTCAAGATAATCCTGATAATCCGCAGTCACAAGACCCTTGACATCCTCATAACTTTCTGGGGCAGAGATCAGAGATCCTCTCATAGAGACATAAGGATACTTTTCATTCTTATATTCTCCCTCCTTAAACATCATCACATCCACAGCATGATTCTTTCCTTTTGGGAACAAACCTTCTTTCACCATCACCTCTTCAGATGCTGTTGAGTTGAATTCTTTCTGAATCTCCCTTTTTATATCTTCCTCACGATTCGAATTCAAAATATGATCCACACGCTTTTTTATCTTTTCTGTAGCAGAACAAACGATCACACCCTTATAACGAGGTTCGCTCCATTTATATTTTTCTTTATTCTTCTCAAAATATTCACGTAACCCGGTCGTATCGTACACGGCCTTATTCCAAACCTTCTCCGTGCTAATTTCAAACAACAACAATCCATCGCTATACTCTGTCATCAAATTCCTAAACTCTGGATTAGTCTCCCTCAAATAGAGACGCTCTTTATCCATCATCTTGTCATAAAGGTAAGCATTGAAAGTTCGTTCAGCAAAATTGTCTGCGGTCAACTGACCTGGTTTCGTCCCGTTAGGGTCTAATCGACCTGATTTCACCATATAATCGAAATTCTCCAAACGGCTTGTGAAGTAACGTAAGAAATCCACCTGAGGATAAGTATTCCCTTCAAAAGTATACAATGGTGCATCCAGATTGTTGTAATATCGATTTCTGGCATCAACCGACTTATTCTCTTTTACAATATTAGTAAACACCTTCAACGCATCATCATAGACTTCAACTCCATATTTTTCCAATAATTTCTTTTCGTAAACCATCTCAGAAATTTTGTTGCGTCCTGACTTCTTTATTTTCTCCTTAATTTCCGTCTCATACTTACTTAACTCCCCAAAAGGAACTAATTCAGTCAAACTAACAATGTGAACACCCCAAGTGGTCCTCACATAAGCAAAATCACCCACCTCCTTCAGTTTATTCACCTCATCAACAATCGGTCCCGGGAAAACTCCATCTTCCAAATAGCCAAGATACCCTCCCTTGGACGCTGTACCAGCATCTTCGGAATGCTTCTTTGCCAAATCTTCAAATTTTGCCTTGCCCGTCTTTAACACTTTCATCAAAGAATCTGCAACATGCGTATAATTGGGGTTACTGCTCTTAATCAAGATGTGAGAAAAACCTTTCTTCTCATAGTTTGCTTTCTTATCAAAAACCTTCACAACATGATATCCGAACTCAGACCGAAAAGGCAACGAATATGTGCCTACTGCTGTCTCATACAACTTATTCTCAAATTCGTAAACAGTAGAAAAAACATCTACATACCCTAAATTCCCTCCGGTTTTCCCTGATGGACATTCGGAGTACTCCTTCGCCAAATTCTCAAAAGATTCTCCAGACTTTAATTTTTCATGAATCGAATTTATTTTTGTCCAAGCTTCGAGCGTATCTTTACCTTTACATTTAATCAATATATGAGAAGCCAAAACAGACTCTTTTTTTCGATCGAAAGCCTCCTTTATCAATCGCTTTTCTGTTACCCCATCCGTCATATATGGGATAGTCAGCTGATTCTCATATCTCTCAAACTCCTGAAGATAAGAAGGTTTTTGATTCAACTCTTCCATCTTTGCATCCAAAACCTTCAGCTTGTAATTTACAAACATCTCAACATATTCGTCAATCGACTTTTTTTCTGAAGTCGATACTGAACTGTTTTTCTTGTAGATATATTCGAACTCAGATTTTTTTATCGGTTCTCCATTTATGGTCAATGCGACAGGATCATCCTCTACCCCGAAAGCAACTACCGGAGAGAATATTAAAGCAACTGCAAATAATATATTTTTCATACTTCTACATTTTTTTAGACTAAACAAATAACGCACAAAGTTAATAAAAATTACACACACTTGAGAGGTTATGTTCACTTTACTAAAAAAAAAGAGAGGTTCACACTTGAACCTCTCTTTTTTATCTCGCTTAAAACGATTAAACTCTCTTCTCTGGAATTCTTGCTTTTTTACCAGTAAGCTTACGCAAGTAATACAATTTCGCACGACGAACCTTACCGATTTTGTTCACTGTCAATGACTCAATGAAAGGAGAATCCATTGGGAAAATTCTTTCCACTCCAACTCCACCTGAAATCTTGCGAACGGTGAAACGCTTTTTGTCTTGGTGACCTGAAATACGGATAACATCGCCACGGAACATCTGGATTCTCTCCTTATTTCCCTCTACGATTCTGTACGCAACAGTCACTGTGTCTCCACTTTTGAACTTTGGAAGTTCTTTTCCAACTGCAAAAGCCTGCTCTGCAATTTTAATAAAATCCATTTTAAAACAACTTTTTTATTTAACATTAACGCAATATTACAAGCTCCATAGTCCCATGCTCTGCGAGACGTCTTATAAGAGATTGCGCAAAACGATGCAAAATTACACTTTTAAATTTTTACGACAAAATATTGCAAGACTTTTTTAGAATACAATATTCACAATTTTCCCCGGAACAACAATCACCTTCTTCAATGGTTTGCCATCCAAGAATTTTGAAGTCTGCGGATCATTCAATGCTGCCTTTTCCACCTCATCTTTCGACATATCACTTGGCAACATCAACGTGAATCTCACCTTTCCATTGAAAGAAATCGGATATTTCACAGAATCTTCTTTCAAATAGGACTCCTCGAATTTCGGCCATGAAGCATCACAGATTGTAGTGGTATTACCTAAAAGAGAATACAACTCTTCTGCAATATGAGGAGCGAATGGTGCCAACAGGATCAAAAGTGGCTCCAAAATCTCTCTCTTCCTGCATTTCAAACCTGACAATTCACCGACACAAATCATGAACGCAGAAACAGAAGTATTGAAAGAGAAATGTTCTATATCGAAACCAACCTTTTTAATCAATTTGTGGAGAGACTTCAATTCTTCTTTTGTCGCCTTTTCTTCCACTACAGCAAACCGCTCTCCATCAAAATAGAGTCCCCAAAGCTTTTTCAAGAAGCGGTGTACACCGTCGATTCCATTGGTATCCCAAGGTTTTGATTGCTCAAGAGGGCCTAAGAACATCTCATACAAACGAAGCGTATCAGCTCCATAACGTTCAACAATGTCATCAGGATTTACAACATTGAACATACTCTTGGACATCTTCTCTACAGCCCAACCGCACACATACTTTCCGTCCTCTAAAACAAAATCAGCATCTGCATACTCAGGAGATTTCTTGCGGAACGCCTCGATGTCCAATATATCGTTACTTACGATATTCACATCAACGTGAATCGGAGTAGTGTCATACTGATCTTTTAAATTCAATGAGACGAAGGTGTTCGTTCCTTTTTTACGATAAACAAAATTAGAACGACCTTGAATCATACCCTGATTAATCAACTTCTGGAATGGCTCATCTTTTACAACACAACCTAAGTCGAATAAAAACTTATTCCAGAAACGGCTATAGATCAAGTGTCCGGTTGCATGCTCAGAACCTCCCAAATAGAGATCGACATTTTGCCAATATTCATCCGCCTCTTTGCTTACTAAAGCATCTTCGTTATGAGGATCCATATAACGCAAATAATAAGCAGAGGAACCAGCGAATCCAGGCATCGTATTCAACTCAAACGGATACCCCTCTTTTGTATACCAGTTTTCAGCATGTCCTAACGGAGGTTCTCCCTTCGCAGTTGGCTTGAAATCTTTCACTTCTGGCAATTCCAAAGGCAATTGATCAAGAGACAAAGGATATGGAACTCCATCTTTATAATAAATCGGGAATGGTTCTCCCCAATATCTCTGGCGACTGAATATTGCATCACGAAGACGATAATTCACCTTTACTCTGCCCAGGCCATTCTCCTTGACATACTCTTTGGTCTTCTGAATAGCCTCTTTTACGGACAATCCATTCAAAAAACCTGAGTTAGTCATTATACCATCTTTCGCATCAAAGCTTTGTTCGCTAACATCACATCCCTCGATGACTGGAATGATTGGAAGATCGAATTTTTTCGCAAATGCATAATCTCGTGAATCATGCGCTGGAACGGCCATAATTGCTCCTGTTCCGTACCCCGCTAAAACATAATCACTGATCCAAATAGGAATCTCTTTTCCTGTCAAAGGATTAATCGCATAAGCACCAGAGAAGACACCGGTAACATTACGGTCGGCAATACGTTCTCTCTCAGTACGGCGTTTAACCATATCCAAATAATCTTTAACCAATGCTCGTTGCCCTTCTGTCGTAACCTTTTGAACATACTCCGACTCAGGAGCCAAAACCATGAAAGTTACACCAAAAACAGTATCCGCCCTCGTTGTAAAAACGGTGAAAAATTCCTCAGAGTCTTTAATAGCGAAACGTAGCTCTGTTCCTTCACTTCGACCAATCCAATTCCTTTGGGTCTCTTTCAAAGAATCTGTCCAATCTAAAGAATCAAGACCATCGAGCAATCTTTGCGCATAAGCAGAAACCCTCAAGCTCCACTGGCGCATGATTCGTTGTTCGACCGGGAAACCTCCTCTGACCGAGAGTCCTTCGCTGATTTCATCATTTGCCAACACACAACCCAACTCCGGACAAAAATTCACCTTCGTGTCAGAAAGATATGCGATTCGATAATTCATCAGAAGATCCTGCTTCTCTTTTTCAGAAAAAGCGTTCCAATCTTCTGCAGTGAAAACCTTCTCCTCCGAACATGCAGCATCCACCCCGTCGGAACCAAACTTCTCGAAATGAGAAACCAGCTCAGATATAGGGCAAGCCTTTTGCTTGTGGTTATCATAATATGTCTGGAACATTTGGATGAAGGCCCACTGCGTCCACTTATAAAATTTAGGATCACAGGTTCTGACCTCACGACTCCAATCATAAGAGAAGCCGATCTTATCCAATTGTTCTCTATAACGGTTGATATTATCCTCGGTTGTCACTGCTGGATGTTGTCCAGTTTGAATAGCATACTGTTCTGCCGGCAAGCCATAAGCATCATACCCCATCGGATGTAGCACATTGAAGCCACACAACCTTTTGTATCTGCTAAAAATATCGGATGCTATATACCCCAAAGGATGTCCGACATGAAGCCCTGCACCAGAAGGATAAGGGAACATATCCAAGACGTAATACTTGGGTTTATTTTTATCTATACTTACTTTGTAAACATCATGGGACTTCCAATACTGTCTCCATTTACTTTCAATATCACTGAAATTATATTCCATCGCAAAAAAATTTTTCGCAAATTTACAAAAAAAAAGCGAGCCAAAAACATTAGCACGCAATATTTACATTTTGAATGAACGAGGGAATAAACAAAAAAAGGGAGAAACTTTCGCCTCTCCCTTTTTTTTATAATTTTGAAAAGATTAATACTCCCACAAGTCATTCTCGAAATTGAGAAGAAGACTCTTAACTCTAGTTTGCTCTTTTCTAACATCTTCTGCATCAGTATTGTACTCCAACAAGTTTCTGTTGTATACGTTAGATACTTTGTAGATGTAGCTAGAGAATCTTCTCTTGATGAAGATATCATCCATAGAAGGACGAGCACCATTATTCTTATCAGAGATCAAAATCTCTTGTTGTGCCAAATATGGTCTCAAAGTCTCAAAAGGAACCCAGAACAATGGGAATTTTTGAATACCCAAATCAGTCTCTTTAACCATAATTGGACAGAATGCGATGATGCGAGTGTTGAAAGTTGAAGTGATTTTATCAAAATACCATACTTCCTTCATGTAGTACTTAATAATATCACGATTCGGAACATCACTCTCTTCAACAACAATCACAGAATCATTTGTCAAAGAATCAGCCTTTATCTCATGGATAATCTCAAACTTGTCGATGATATCCTTGAAAGATGTGATGTGTTCATCAGTGAAAATCTCACGGCTATCAAGGTATTCATAAACGTTGATCTTTCCATCCTGAATAAGTCTAAAGATAAGCGAAAAGAAACTTTGTCTATTATCTTGTGCCTCTTCAGGGTAATATAAAGGATAATTCATCTTTTCACGCAAATCGATAGTCCTATAAACAACCTGTTGCCAGAAAATGTCATCCGCACGCGGATTAGGCATTTCAATAGGCTCCAAGCCTTCCTTCGGACCACTTGTTGGCATGTTACTAGGGATTTCTGTAGAAATCTCACCTAAATCGTCAAAGAATGCATCTTCTTCAACCTGAGCACTAACAGAACTTACTGTCAACGCAGCCAATCCAACAAACAAAAATTTAAAATACTTAACCATATCTTTAAACCTTTTTGAACCGATTTTATCCTTTTACAATCGATTATTTAATCTTAATTTCAACAGGAGGCAAAGTACGCTTCAAGTTATCTTGTCCGATTGCGATTGTATTAGTGACATAAACAGTCTTAGCCTTTGTCATCTCTCTAAATACTTTCTTTTGACGATCGGTCAAATTAGAACCTGATGCTTTCTCCACCAAAGTGTTACCCATTGAATCGAAGTAGTTCAAAGAGAACTCCAATACTTTATAGTTCACGTTCAAATCGGCATCGTCCAACTTCGCAACAACACGATTAGCTGTAATCAAAATGTTCTTTGCGATAGCTTTACCTCCCTTGAACAAATCAGTACCTCCTTGAGCGCCCTTAACTTCGAGCATAGCCAATGGATCTGGCAACTTTTTAACACGGAATACCTTCTCTGCGATAAAAGTTGACTTTCCATCAATGTTGGCGTTTACTCTGATCTTACATGGCTCACCCACTTTTGCAGGCTTGATGTTCCAACCTTTTCCTGTCTTACCTTGGCTCTTGCAGTTTGAAACATTGATAGTAATATCACTTTGAGCAACACCTGGAACAGAAACACTGATAGGGTTATCAAATCCGGCGTACAACACATTCATCAAATCTGCAGACACAGTCGCAGTAGGCTCACCTACCATATACTCTCCTACAGCAGTGAAACGGTTTACCTCTCCGTTCTTCTTAGTCAAAATCAACTCGATGTCATACTTGTTAGGACCAAGCTTCTGAGGTTTATACTCGTAGTGGTTGCCTTCCAACTCTGTTCCGTTGATCTTAACCACAGGCTTCTTAGTTGTATCAGTAGCTGCCAAGATGATGTCTGCAGAATATATTCCACCCTTCATCACATAAGCAGTTTTTGTTACCGGAATAGCCTCAATCTTATTCACACGGAAGTCTCCAGCATCCATTGATCCAATCAAGTAAGCCAAAGCCTCTGACTCAGCGATCTTAACATCGTTTTTAATCTTGTTCAACACAGCCAAAGTTGCAATCGCAGGCATCTCCTCAAAAACTCCAGAATACCAAGCCTTTGCTGGTCCACCACCTTCTGGTTTCTTTGCGTCAGTGTTGAAAGTCTGCATGATAGCAGCACCGTGAACAGTGTCGATAGACGCCATGATTTCACGGAACTCCTTCATCTTCTCTTCCAAAACCACACCATTGATTTTGTCTGTACCTTCAGCCTTTTCAACAAGACCTACCTGGCTAGCGATATTCAACTCACCATACTTAGACGGATCCAAAGCCATGATGTCCTTACCGTTGCCATCCTTTTCGTAATTCCAACCATCACCATTGACAAGTCTAACGATTCTCTCCTCCAAACCATTAAGATATTCAACCATATTTGAAGAAGCAGTCATCACACTATCAATTTTTGGCTTAACCATCAAAGCCTTAATAGAGTCTGAGTGTTGTAGGCTACCAAACTCATTAGAAAGACTTTCTACCTTACCATCGCTAATCGTAATACTCTTCTTCATAGAGTCATTTACTAGCGCATATCCATTCAAGATTTGGGCAGACACGTTCAATGCAAGCATCGCAGTCAACACCAAGTACATCATGGATATCATCTTCTGTCTCGGGGTTTCCGGACAATTTTTCGCTCCACCCATAGTAAACTAAACTTTAGATTTAATTAAACTTTTGATTAGAAATAAAATTAAACACTCGTTATTAGTTTCTAAGGGTCATTGCGTTAAGCATATTTCCGTAAACCTTGTTCAAACTTTGCATTTGAGAACTCAAAAGAGCAACTTGCTTCTTGTACTCCTCAACATCAGCAGCAGAACCCTTCAAAGAAGTCTCGATAGTCTTAACAGCAGAAGACAATGTCTTCATAGCCTCGTTTTGCTCGTTAACAGACTTAACTTGAAGTTCAAATACTGAATTGATAGTAGAGATATTCTTATTGATACCATCAATTTGGCTAGCGAAGTTTTGTGAACCTTTAGAAGCTGAACCAATGCTCTCAGCGATGTTTTGGTAAGAAGCAACCAAAGAATCAGAAGAAGCCTTCAAATTGCTTTGAGAAGCAGCGAATGCTCCAGCTGCAAGAGAAGCAGACTCCAAGTTCTTAGTATAAGCCTCTGAAACAGCTGCTGCAGAAGACAAATTATTCAACTGACCTGCAGTCTCATTCAATTTTGATATTCCGTCAGTCAACTTTGACATCTCAGTGTTAACCAATTGACGAACTTCTTGAATTTGAGGCAAAGTCTTATCCTCAGGTTTCTCGTTCTTAGCAAGTTCTGCTACACCTGCGCTCTCACCAACACCATGCTTATCCAACAACTCTGGCCATTTGTTCTCCCAGTGATACTCCAAATGTGGCTTATCAAATGAAGACAAAGCGAAAAGAAACGCCTCAACAACCATACCTGCAGTCAAGAAGAACGAAGCTCCCGGCCAGTGCATGATCTTAAACAACGCACCGATAATAACGACTGCTGCACCCAAACCATAAGCTAAAGCTGTAAACTTCTGATATCCAGGTTTTTCCTGTAACTCTGCAAATCCCATTTTTTTAAATTTTTAAAGTTAATAATTATTGTTTTTTACTGTTTTTTTTATCACAAATTACTCTCCGATATAAGTACGCACACATCTGAAACCTAAGAATGAACGGTTTTCATTCTGATACTCATAAGTACGAACACCACACTGCAAGAAAATTCCAACATCCTTCCATGATCCACCACGCACAACCTTTCTTCTCATCACATCCTTATCTGTACTCTTAGCGTTGTATTCATAACTTGGGTTCAAGTCGTGTACAAAAGAGTAATTTGATTCATGGTATGCAGACGATGTCCACTCTGCAACGTTACCTGCCATATCGTACAATCCGAAATCATTTGGCGGATAAGATGCAACCTTTGAAGAAATCAAATATCCATCATCTGTATAATTACCTCTTTGAGGTTTAAAGTTAGCTAAGAAACAACCCTTTGCAGTACGGATGTAGTAACCACCCCAAGGGTACATTGACAAATCTTTTCCACCACGAGCAGCGTACTCCCACTCAGCCTCAGTTGGCAAACGATAATCTTGCACTCTCACACCACCATTTTTAATTTGGAAAGAGTTGTACAAATAAGAACGCCAGTGACAGAAAGCTTGAGCTTGCTCCCAAGAAACACCCACTACAGGATATTCACCATAACCAGGGTGAGAGAAGTAGAGTCTCATGTAAGGCTCATTGTACGCATAAGTGTAGTCACGAATCCAGCACAAAGTATCAGGATAAATGTTCACACGTTTTTGGGAAATAAAGTCAGAACGGTGCTTCAATTCACGATATACTGTGATATTTTGAATCTCACCATTTTCGTTATAGATAGAAGTATCCTTCTTAACCATCACATCTGCACTATCTTTCGTCTTACCAAGACCGGCAATGCTACGGTTGTAACGACCCAACAACGGATCAAACTTGTTCTCTTTTTGTGCTGCTTGGATATAATCCACCCACGCATACTTGTACATTAAAAGAGAAGAATTCATCTCTGGCATGAAATCAATCTTGTCCTCTCCTTGGTAGAACATGCTGTCCAAAGCCATCTTTTGATCTTCTGTAGGCTTGTCCCAAGCAATCTTCTTCTTGTAGTTCAAGACTGGCTTATCCAACTCATTTCCATTTTTGTCTTGGAAAATTTTGTAAGTTTCATCCACCTCAGACAACCTCTCTCTTGCGATAGAGTCGATAACCCAATTTACAAACTGCTTATACTCGCCGTTTGTGATTTCAGTCTCATCCATCCAAAAGGCATCAACAGAGACTGTACGAGACTGTGACGACATCGCCCAGTTTGCATCTTGGTCATTCTGACCCATCGTAAAGGAACCTCTCTTGATGTATAGCATACCATAAGGCAGCGGCTCCTTCCAAGACTTGTTGTAAACTCCCACCAATTCTCCATTCTCGCCGCTACAAGCAGACAAAAGAACAGCAACTAATGAAAAAATTAACAGCTTTTTCATGATATAACTTCTTTTTTTTTATTTTTCTTTTTTTTGTTATTTACTTACAATATTCTCTCACTCTTATACTTATCTTTTTTTGCGAATTGAGGTTTGAAACTATAACGCAAGGAGACTTCATGACTACCTCCCGACTTTATCATTCTTGAGGTCGGTAAATCATAAGAATAACCCAGTCTCAAGCCCGGAATCACATCCACTCCAAAACGGAACACAAACGCATCGCCAAAACGATATGATAATCCTCCTCGAACCCTCTTATTGTATTCCAACGTTCCCGTCAACTCCACTTGCCAACTGGACAAATCTGTCCAAACCTGACCAGATGGCATTATCGTCAACCCTGCTTTATGCGTGTCAAAAGCGTAACCTCCTGCTGCATAAAAACACCGTGGAATATACGTCTGGTAATCCTCAGAACCCAAATCAACCTTCGATGCTGTCAAATGCAAAACCGACAAGCCTGCAAAATAGCGATCCGTACGATACATACATCCAAACGAAACATCAAAAGCGACGTCACTGTTTTCTTCCGCTGTTATGGCTTCTATAAATGGGTCCGTCCCTTTATGATACTCATCACCCCCCATCAACTCTCCTTCTCCTCCCGTCAAATCAACCTCATCTTTATCGAACGTATGACTGATAAATCCAACATTCAATCCCAAACTTATATCGCCTTCTAAGAGCTTTATACGATAAGAATACTGTAAAAGAACACTTTGGTTTGTCGCCAAACCCACATCATCTCTCAAAAACATAATTCCAAGCCCATGCCTACTATCCCCTATCTTCAACGGGTAAGACAAATTCAGCAAGAAATTTCTGGGAGCGCCGTCAAATCCAGCCCACTGCAACCTGTAAATCCCCCCAACACTCATTTTGTCATCAACTGCAACCGAAGCGGGATTCATTGCCTCCTGACACTCCAAATATTGGCTAAACTGCGGACTTTTTTGAGCTAACGAATTGAAACACGGCAAGTTAAAAACAATTACCGTGATCAAAACGAGCCGTTTAATATCATACAATATAGCCCTCGTCAAAATCAATTACAATATTAATATTTTTTACAATATTTCACAAATCGTAGTACTTTTTTTATCGTTTTTTTTACAAAAAACTTTTCAACACATTGTTGAAAACCCACGATTTGCTATTTCTCCTCCTTTAGTACTCTTCCTCATTAAAGAAGAAATCTTCCTTACTCGGATAGTCTGGCCAAATATCCTCGATACTCTCGTAAATTTCGCCTTCGTCCTCCATCTCCTGAAGGTTCTCAATCACCTCCAACGGAGCGCAAGTTCTTGTAGCGAACTCTATCAACTCATCTTTTGTTGCCGGCCATGGAGCATCGTCCAACTTTGAAGCTAATTCTAAAGTCCAATACATAGAGATTCTTTTGTTTACTTAAATACTACGTTTTTATCATTTGCCAATTCCCCATCAAAAACCTTTCTGTTTTTTTGAGGGTTTGCAAAAATATATTTTTTTTCCTACAAGACAACCTTTTTTAAGAAAAATCTCTCTTTTTTTTTTCTTTTTCTTAAAGAAAAGGGTCAAAAGGACTTTTTTTTCCATTTTCTTAACGCATCCAAGGAAGAAAAAATAAATTATAATCCTCCTTTTGCAAATTTTCATCACACAACAAAATTCCATAATGAAACATCTCAACAGAGACCCGAACCTTTGGGTGTTTTTTCAGCACATCCCACATAAGCTCTTTTTGTTTCGTTTTGTAAATGTCCGACACAACCATCACTGTTCGAGAAGTTATTGAACACTCTAACGTATCAACCACCTCTTTTATTTTGTCTGCAGGAAACATTCTTCCAAAATAGAAGAAGTCTACCTCTTCTGGGTTCTCCCCTACTGCCCGAAAAGCCTCCTTCGTGATATTCTTTTTAAATTCTACATTTAAGACTTTGTTTTTTTCTAATACTTGCCGGGCAAATTGAATTATATTTTCAGAGCCACCAACCGACACCACCTTCATATTATGATCGGAAGACGCTAAATAAAGAGTCGAAAGTCCGATGGTGTCCCCAAACTCTAAAACAGTTTGCGGTTTGTAATGGTTCACCAGACGGAACAACAATTGGTCATACGCCGGTGAAAAGTTTTGGGAATGAATCAAATCGGACACCTTACACTCCTTCTCCCCATCTTTCCAATCACACGGAATTGTTTTTCCTGATTTCTTCAAAAACCGCCGCAGCCCTTCAATCCGTTCAAAACAATAGTACGGATTTTTATCTTCTATTATCATTGTCACCACATAAAACAAGGAAGGGGAATGGATTCCAAATCCACGTCGGTGCTTAGACTTATACAAGTATTGCACAAACTTCCACAAATACCGCACGCTCTCTTTCATTATTATATATTGTGACAACTATACATATTATATATTAGGACTTCTTACAAAAACCGCGAGGAGACATGACCTCAGTCTCCTCGCAGCTCTATTTTTCTCAAGAATTATTTCACTCTTTCAACGTAAGAACCATCACGAGTATCAACCACAATGGTCTCTCCGTTTTCTATGAACAAAGGCACACGCACCGTCGCACCTGTCTCAACAGTAGCAGGCTTCAAAGTATTGGTTGCTGTATCACCTTTAATTCCCGGCTCGGTATAGGTGATTTCCAACTTAGTTTTAACTGGCATTTCTGCAAAAAGCACAGTATCAGTTGAAGAGTCGATAACAACCTCTACTATATCACCCTCTTTCATGAAATCGACACCTGTAATAAGATCATGAGCAATAGGAATTTGCTCAAAAGACTCATTATTCATGAAAACATAATCTTCTCCTTCTTTATAAAGATATTGGAACTCACGTCTCTCAACGCGAACATCCTCCAACTTTTCCCCGATGTTGAAACGGCGATCCAAAACTCGTCCGTCCACCACATCTTTCAATTTTGTACGCATGAAAGTGTTTCCCTTTCCTGGCTTTACATGCAAGAATTCGATACAAAAATAGAGCTTGCCATCCAAACGGATACAAGTTCCATTCTTAATGTCCTGTGAATTAATCATATTGTCTTACTTTAATTTTAAATTTCAAATTCTCAAACAAGCATCTTCACACCTGTTTTTTTTTACGCTCGGCAAATTTAATGTATTTTCGGCAAATTAGGAAACGGGAGTTAACAAATATTTACCATATCACTTCTTATACGTCATTACTTTTCCTCTTCACAAAAACATTCGTTATCTTTGCATTGTGGGAAACGGCGCTCCTATGTTGTTTCGTTTTTCACTCATATATGTTTTTTTATTTTTAACAAAAGATATTTTTCAAATTATGAACTTTGTCGAAGAACTTAAATGGCGAGGCATGATACAAGACATGACGCCGGGTACAGAAGAACAATTGCAAAAAGAGACGACTACCGCATATTTGGGGATCGACCCCACTGCCGACTCCTTGCACATCGGCCACCTTGTGGGCGTGATGATGTTGCGCCATTTTCAACGGAGCGGACATAAACCCATCGCCCTGATCGGAGGTGCGACGGGCATGATTGGCGACCCGTCAGGAAAGTCTCAAGAGCGTATACTCATCGATGAACCCAAACTTCGTCACAATCAAGAGTGCATCAAAAAACAGTTGGAAAAGTTCTTAGACTTCAACAGTGACGCTCCTAATGCTGCCGAGCTTGTCAACAACTACGACTGGATGAAAGAATTTTCGTTTCTCGATTTCATCAGAAATGTAGGAAAAATGATTACCGTAAACTACATGATGTCTAAGGATTCTGTCAAAAGACGTATCTCAGGAGAGAACGGAGCGGACGGAATGTCGTTCACCGAGTTCACTTACCAACTTCTGCAAGGCTACGACTTCGTTTACCTCAATGAGAACAAAAACTGCAAGCTTCAACTGGGAGGGGCAGACCAATGGGGAAACATCACAACCGGAACTGAAATGATCAGAAAGAAAAGCGGAGGGGAGGCCTTTGCTCTCACCTGCCCGCTCATCACAAAAGCAGACGGCAAGAAATTTGGTAAGACCGAATCAGGAAACGTATGGTTGGACAAGAAATACACTTCTCCTTATAAATTCCTTCAATTTTGGCTAAATGTATCTGATGAGGATGCAGAGAAATACATCAAAATCTTCACAAGTCTCACAAAAGAGGAAATCGAAGGATTGGTGAACGAGCAAAAAGAGGCTCCGCATCTCCGTCCTCTTCAAAAAAGATTGGCAAAGGAGATCACCATCATGGTACACTCACAGGAAGATTACGATGCGGCAATAGAGGCTTCGAACATTTTGTTTGGAAACGCCACTTCCGACTCATTGAAAAATCTGGACGAGGAGACTTTCCTTTCTGTTTTTGAGGGTGTTCCTCAATTTGAAGTCAACAAAACAGAGATTGAATCGGGAGCAAAACTGGTTGATTTGCTTACTGCGACAGCAAAAGTATTTCCTTCAAAAGGGGAATTTAGAAAAATGGTTCAAGGAGGCGGATTATCCATCAACAAAACAAAAGTCACAGACGTGGAAGCCTGTGCATCTTCGGACATGCTTCTAAACAACAAGTACATTTTGGTTCAAAAAGGAAAAAAGAATTACTTCTTGCTACTCGTGAAATAATCTGCAAGAAAACTAAACAATAAAGTTCCGAAATCTGCAAAGGCTTCGGAACTTTTTGTATGTCCACACAAAAAAAAGCCACTTGATTTTAAGTTTTTTCAAAATAGTCGTTACGGGAACGTATCCGCTACCGTGAACGGGGGTATAAACTATTTTAATCTTTTTATGTCATTATAGTATATTTAGATGTCTATTTCTCAATAGTGATTGTATTATGAAACGACTATTGCTATTTATTTTTACTATATCTGCATTGTTATCTGCTGCACAAGCTCGTAGCTATGATGAGAAGATGCGTGCAATGCAAGAGTTACCGCAAACGGTTGTCAAAGAGGCGCAACAGGCGCTCGATGTGGCTATGAAAGATGGTAACTCGGTGGAGATGATAGATGCTCTTATGCTCTTGTCGGCGGCTCAATTACAACTTGATACCGATAGTTTTCCTGTTGTGGCGAACAACATAGAGCATGTGATGAACAGATGTAGAAATAGGGTGGATAGGAGTGTTATTGCGCTATATCTCATTGACTTGTATGACGCTTGCTTGTCGAACGATTATTATAGATACTCGCATCGATCTTATGT